>RGWK01000370.1 GCA_010029775.1 Gammaproteobacteria bacterium | reverse complement strand
AGCACGCAGCATCGGGGCGTCGAGCCCGATGTCACGCTCGCCTCGCCGATCAATCTGGAAGACGTCGGCGAAAGTTCGCTCGATGACGCCCTGCCTTGGGATCGCATCCAGGGCGCGAGTTTCAGCCCCGTCGACGGTGCGGGTGTGGTGCTTGCCAAGCTTGTCGATGAGGAAAATCGTCGGCAGCAGCGCGACCCGGACTACCGTTGGCTGGTCAACGACATTGCCGCCCTCGATGCGCAGCGCGAACGGCGCAGCGTTTCGCTCAATCTCGAGGCTCGTAAAGCCGAGCGGACGCGCCTCGAAGCCGAGCGCCTCGCTCGCGAGAACTCGCGTCGCAGCGAACGCGCGCAACCGCCACTTTCCAGCGTCGGCGATTTAGACGCCAGCAAGCAACCGGACGTTGTGCTCGATCAGGCGGCCGAGGTCATGACTGACATGGTCATGCTGTCGCGGACGCCAGCGCAGGCGCCCAAAAAACCCGCCGCAGCGCCGACCAAGTCCGTGACCGCGCAGCGCAAGACGGGCTGAGTCGCGCGGCTACCGCCAGTCTCTAAAACCGGTAGCCGCGCTCGAGGCAGTACTCGAGCCATTTGTTCAGCATGACATTGCGGGCCCAGCGCTCATCGAGATCCTGATCGAGGCCCCGTCGCCAGTCGGACAGACGCGGGTGCTGGTGGCTCTGTGCCCAGGCGTGCGCCTCGGCGAGCCGCGCATCGTGATAGACCCTAACCTGCATGTCGGGCAGCGAGGTCACCTCGCCCGCCTCACCGTCGAAGCGATAGGTCAGTTCGATCATGGTCGTGTACACGGATCGGTCCGTGACCCGCAAAATAAGATCGCAGTCGCCTTCCACGGCCGCACGGCACTCGCCGATGGGCAGGGTGCGCGGGTTGCCGGTTAGGCGCAGCAGTCGACGAAAGTTGCTCTCGTACACGCCCATCAGCGCCACGAAACTGCGCGGCCGCGCCCGCCAACTGACGGGCAGCAGTTCCTCGAGCGTCAAGGGCGTATTCATCAGGGCCGGATCCGTCGCTCAACACCGGTGGCTTCCAGAATGCGCACCGAAATTTCCTCGATCGAGCACTCGGTGGTGTCGAGCGTGGGAATGCCGTTTCGCTGGAAGATCGATTCGGCCGCGCGTGTTTCGAATTGTACCTGTTGCGGCGAGGCGTAGCGGCTGTTCGGACGACGCTCCTGACGAATCTGCTGCAGACGCGACGGGGCAATGCGCAGCCCGAACAATTTGCCCTTGAACGACTGCAAGCCGGGTGGTAGCCGTGTCGATTCGAGATCATCGTCCGTAAGCGGATAGTTGGCCGCGAATACCCCGTACTGCATGGCCAGATATAAGCAGGTTGGCGTCTTGCCCGAGCGCGACACGCCGACGAGGATCACGTCGGCGCGCGCGTAGTCGCGGTTCGAACCGTCGTCGTTGGCCAGAGCGTAATTGGTGGCATCGATCCGCGTGGCATAGCCCACCGCATCGGCAATACCGTGTGCGCGGCCGGCGCTGTGCGAGGAGGCGGTACCCAGCTCCCGCTCCAGCGGGCCGACGAAAGCCTCGAAGAAATCGAGGAACAGCGCATTGCTGCGCTTGATGACCTCCCGCAGTTCATCCTGCACGAGGGTGCCGAAAATCACCGGTCGCTGCCCAGTTTCGAGGGCGGCCGCGTTGATGCGCCGTACGGCCTCCTCCGCCTTGTCAACCGTCGACACAAATGGCAAAGTCACGGCCCGAAATTGCAGCCCCTCAAACTGCGTCATGAGGCTGTGACCCATGGTCTCGGCCGTCACTCCAGTCTGGTCAGACACGAAAAATACCGTTCTTCCCGTCACCTCAGTTCTCCTCGGAAGCGCTGCTCCGCACACCGCCGAGTGTTCCACAAAATCCCGCCAGGAAATACCGTGAACGAACTCGTCCTACCCTTCGAACGCGTGACCATGAACGACGTCGAAGTCGTCGGTGGCAAGAACGCCTCTATTGGCGAAATGATCGGTTCGCTGAGCAAACTCGGCGTCAAAGTCCCGGGCGGCTTCGCCACCACGGCG
>RGWK01000369.1 GCA_010029775.1 Gammaproteobacteria bacterium | reverse complement strand
CGCTGCCTGCTGGTGGGGGTTTTCGCCGTAGCGCAGATCCTGCACCTTTTCGTAAACGAGCGGCAGCGACTGCGGGAACGCCGAGCCCGGTGCGGGATTTCGGCTCTGCAGATAGTTCGCCACCATGGTGTCGTAGCGCGCCGTGTGGGCGAAGGCCTTGGCGGCGAGCCACGCGCGCAATTGCGGTGTGGTGGCCCCCTCGTGCTGCTCGAGCTCGCCGAGTACGGCAGCGTAGTCCGCAGGATCGACCACGACGGTCACGGCGTCATGATTCTTTGACGCGGCGCGCACCATCGCCGGCCCGCCGATGTCGATGTTCTCGATCGCTTCGGAATACGTGCAGGCGGGGCGCGCCACCGTCTCGGCGAAGGGATAGAGATTGACGACGAGCAGATCGATGCGCTCGATGCCGTGCAGGCTCATCACGCTTTCATCGACGCCACGCCGCCCGAGCAGACCGCCGTGGATGCGCGGATGCAGCGTCTTGACACGCCCGTCCATGATTTCGGGGAAGCCGGTGTGCTTTGACACCTCGGTGACGGTGATGCCTTGCTCGGTGAGCAGCCGGGCGGTGCCACCCGTGGAGAGAATGTGCACACCGCGCTGCGCCAGCGCGCGCGCGAGCTCGACCACACCGGTCTTGTCGGAAACGGAAATCAGCGCACGACGCAGCGTGACCGGCATGGGTTAGCCCTCCGTGAGACCGAATTCGCGCAGTTTGCGTCGCAGCGTCGCGCGGTTGATGCCGAGGATGTCGGCCGCGCGGGTCTGGTTGCCCGCCGCGTGCTTCAGCACCACACGAAACAGCGGCTCCTCGACCTCGCGCATGACGAGATCGTACAGCCCGCCGGTCTTGTGACCATTGAGGTGCGTGAGGTATTGCTCGAATGCCCGTTCGGCATGGTTGCGCAGCGGCAACTCAGCATTGCTCGATTGGTCTGCCGCCATCGCCCGCTCCCACCCATGCGTCAAAGTATTCGCTGGCACACGCGAACTGCAGGGATGTCGATTCCGCGGCCATCAGATGCGGACGCGCTTGTGGCGCCGCATCAAGCAGCCTCGAATACCAGCCGAGATGTTTGCGTGCGATCCGCAGTCCGGACTCTTCACCGTGAAAGGCGTAGATGGCCTGCAAATGCCCAAGAACTATATCACGCAGTTCTGCCCGCGGCAGCGGCGGAGGCACCCGACCTGTCGTCAACAGACCATTGATGTCGCGAAAAATCCAGGGTGAGCCATGGGAGGCCCTGCCCACCATGACGCCGACGGTGCCCGTGAAGGCCATCACCTCACGGGCCTTGTCGGCATGGGTGATGTCGCCGTTGGCGATCACCGGAATGGAGACGGCGGCGCGGATGTCGCGGATGGTCTCGTACTCCGCCTCGCCTTCGTAGAAATCGGCCCGGGTTCGGCCGTGGATGGCGAGTGCCGCGATGCCGCTGGCCTCGGCAATGCGCGCGACGCGAACTCCGTTGCGGTTCTCGCGGTTCCAGCCCGTGCGCGTCTTGAGTGTGACCGGCACCCCCGCAGGCTCTGCCGCCTTGACCACCGCCTCGAGAATACGGCCGACGAGGGACTCATCCTGCAGCAGTGCCGAGCCGCACAGGCGATTGCAGACTTTCTTTGCCGGGCAGCCCATGTTGATGTCGATGATCTGCGCACCGAGCTCCACATTGCGGCGTGCGGCCTCCGCGAGCGCTTCGGGCTCGGCGTGATCATCTCCGAGGCGGCGAGCGCAGCCCCGAGGCGTCGCGCCAGCATGCGAAAGGGCCGATCGGTGACACCGGCCATGGGCGCGAGTACCGCCGGCGCCGGGATATCCCAACGGCCGATGCGAAACGCCGCGCTCATGCGCTTTCACCCTGCGCGACTTTTTCGCTCGGCGTCTGGCGCCTGCCTGCCAGACACACCCAGCCCTCGAGTGATCGCCAGCGGTGCAGCGTGAGCCACGGACGATAGGCCTCGATCACCTCGGCTGCCTGTTCCTCGAGCAGGCCCGCAAGCACGAGCTCGCCGTCGGGCTTCAGGAGCGATGCGAGGCGCGGTGCCAGTTCGCACAGCGGCCCGGAG
>RGWK01000368.1 GCA_010029775.1 Gammaproteobacteria bacterium | reverse complement strand
CAGACTGCCGGCGACGATCAACAGAACGAGCCCGAACACTTGCAGGATCGTGGGGAACATGCGGGCTCCTTTCAGTCGGTCAGGAAGTCGGACAGGTCGTGGAATCCGCCGGTGAACTCGCTGGTGTTGCTGCCACGTGCGTTGATCGTGGCGACCACGACAGCCAGTAGTGGGGTGATGTCGATCTCGCTGGCGCGAGCCGAGAACACCCACGATTCGCCGAACGTTCGGATCGCCACTTTGGACACGGCTGCGGTGAGCCGTTCTTGGCCGAGGTGACGGAGGCGTTCGTTGTGCAGGTCGTCTTGGAATGCGACACAGGCGGTGGTGAACTCGGGGAAACTGATCTTGTGCAGCGGGATTCCAGCCGCCTCAAGCCGGTCGATCACGCCCGATGACGGCGACTTCGGGTCGACGATGATCGGCTGGCCGGTATCGGCATACGCCTTTTGGCAGGCGTCCAACACCCAGCCGGTGCCCTGTTCGTGCCGTGCCACCTCGACGTGCAGCAACCCGTCAGGCCGGCGCGCTGCGTAGCCGAGGGCGGCCCACAGCGAACCGGGGCCGACCGACAACGCTGCGGTCCCGCCCTCGGCAGTTGAATGCGGATCGGTGCAGGTGCGCCATTTGGCAAGCGGCAAGATTGTTGAGGCGTCGGAGGTTTGCACGACACCGAGGCGTTCCCGAAGGAACTCCTCGGGGAACGATTGCATCGCCTCGAGTTCGGCCTCGATGAACGCTTCGTCGATCCGGATCCCGAGCGCAGGGTTCGCCCGATACCAGGCATCCTTGTCGTGTCGGTCAACGTTTTCTTCGTTGCCCCACTCGGCGTAGAACAGCCGAGGCGATCCGCCCTGTCGGCCACGTTGCACCAGATCGAACAGAACCGGTTGCGCAAACGATGGGGCGCTTGACGTGTAGACGAGCTGCGGGTTCGGGACCGCTGACATCGTGGGGAGCAGCGCACCCATGATCGGCGCTGTCAGTGCGTACGCCTCGTCGAGGTAGACGGCGTCGCCGGAGAAACCACGACCTGACCCGGCGGACCGTGCCAGAAACCGGAGACGTTCACCGGACTTGAGCTCGACAGCTTGTTCGCCGGCACCGCGACGGATCCGTTGCACCTTGGCGTCGAGGTCGGGTGTGTTCTCGATCAGTGACACGATCCGCAAGAAATGCTCGAAGCAAGTCTTGAACTCGTGAGCTGTGTGCACCTGGAGGACTTCGCCGCCGAGGAACAGTCCCCACAGTTGTCGGGCTTCAAGCAGACCGCCCTTGCCGTTCTGGCGTGGCACGACCACTGCGGCCTCGAACGCTGAGTGGAGGCCACGTGCGTCGCGTTGCAGCATTTCGGTCAGGCAGAACTGCTGCCAGTCGTCGAGGGTGAGCCCGGCAAGCGCAGCAAGTTCGATTGCTTCGTCACCGTCGCTGCCTCGCCTGTCGGCGGGGAGCGTCAGGAACGCCGGCCGCTGCGAGCCGGTTCTTGCGCTTGTCAGCAAGCTCATCGAGGCTCGACACCTTCTTCGGGTCCCCCAGGTCGGCCAGTTCGGCCAACACCTTCACCAGCTGGCCGGCGAGTTGTGCGGAGACGGCGGCAGGTGCGTCATCCATGTCACGGGCCAACTTGTCTCGGATTGCTTCAAGTGTTTTGCGGCGATCGCCGGTTTGTGCGGCTTCAGCAATCATCCAATCAACCTCAACTGTTCGTAACCGCCTCGGTTGCCACGTTTGCGATTGCATCCCCAATGCGTTAGTCGTAGGTTTGCTAGGTCGTCGGAACCACCTCGTGAACGAGGAATGACATGGTCGATTGACGGGCCAGCATCAGAGCCTCTTGTCCCACTCCTTATTTTCAAATCAACCATTTGGTGGCAGATAGCGCATCTGTCGCCGTCACGATCTGCAAGGTAGGCGCAGATTTCGCGTTGCCAATGCACTGCCGACGTGACATTTACTCGGCTAACCGCAACCGTGTACAAGCCCATCAGCCGGTCGCAAATGTTTTGACGTCGACACGTATCTGAACAGTATTTTTGGTTTGCTGTACGACACGTCGTCAGTTTGTTGCAG
>RGWK01000367.1 GCA_010029775.1 Gammaproteobacteria bacterium | reverse complement strand
GATCGCTGCGGCGCGAGGTCGTTCGCCAGCGGAGACCATCATCGATCTCGTGCTTGAGGACGAGAGTCGAGTGCACGCGGCCTATTTCATGATGTCCGAGGACAACCTTCGTACGCTGCTGCAGCAGCCTTGGGTCACGCTGTGTTCCGACGAAGAGGCGCTCGCGCCCCGTGGCGCATTCCTGCAACACGCGCCGCATCCGCGCGCCTACGGCGCCTTTGCGCGTTTCTTAGGCCACTACGTGCGTGATGAAGCGTTGCTGCCGCTTGCGGAGGGCATCCGTCGGCTCACCAGCCTGCCGGCGGCGAATCTTCGGCTCACGGATCGCGGCTGTCTGCGGCCCGGGGCGTTTGCCGACGTGGTGGTGTTCGATCCTGCCGATATTGCCGATCACGCCACGTACGCGGCGCCGCACCGCTTCGCAACTGGCATGCGCCACGTGTTCGTCAACGGTCAGGCGGTGCTGCGCGACGGTGTGACGACCGGCGCGCGACCGGGCCGCTTCGTGCGCGGTCCCGGTTATCGAAACTTGTCCGGACGCAGCACTTCCACGTCCTGAACCCACATCACGATGGCGTAGTGCTCGTAGTACTTGGCACGCAGCCGCGCGAGCACGCGTTCGGCCATCGGCGTATCGCAGACGATCTCGACGCGGATGTTGCTGCTGTGGCCCCAATGCGAGGCACGCACGCCTTGGTCGCCGCGACCGCGAACATCGCAGATCGTGTAGCCGCCGACACCCTCGGCCTCGATTTCGCGCACGAGGTCGCGTTCGAGATTGGCTTCAGTGATGACGGTGAGCAGTTTGCGGTGTGAGGCCGCGACGCCGGTCATGGGGAACCTCCGAGGAGCCACTCGACCCCCCGCTGGTAGAGCGGAATGCCAAGCAGGATGTTGAACGGAAAGGTGATCGCGAGCGCTGCAGTCAGCGACAGGGCGGGGTTGGCCTCCGGCACGGCCGAGCGCATGGCCGCAGGGGCGGCGATGTAGGAGGCGCTGGCGGCGAGTGTGGCCAACAACAAGGTTCCGCCGACCGACAAACCCATGAACATGCCGAAAACTGCGCCGATCATCGCGAAAAATGGTGGGATCAGGAGGGCAAAAGCAACCATAAAGACGCCATGACGACGAAATCCACCCAAGTGATCTGCGGCGATCAAGCCCATTTCGAGCAGAAAAAGAGCAAGAACTCCCTTGAACAGGTCAAAAAAGAGCGGTGTCAAAGGTTCGATGCCCGTGGGTCCTGCCACCCCGCCGATCACGAGGCCGCCGAGCAGCAGCAGCACACTCCGACCGAGCAGCACCTCGCGGCCGATCTCGCTCCAGGGCGCGCCGGCTTGTAGCCCCCGGGCGAACAGAATCCCGAGGATGATCGCCGGGACTTCCAGCACCACGAGCAGTAGCGGTAGTTGCGGTTCGTAGCTGATCCCGGCGCTCGCCACGTAGGCGACAGCGACAGCGAAGGTGCCAACGCTGACCGAGCCATAGTGCGCCGCCACCGCGGCTGCATTGCTGCGATCGAGCCGGCCGATGCCCCGCAGGACGCCAAATGCGATCACAGTCAGCAGGATGCCGAGGATCAACGTGATGCCGATGTCCGCTGCCAAGCTCCCGACCGACTGGCGGGCGAGTTCGATTCCCCCCTTCATGCCGATCGACAGTAGCAACAAAGTACTGACGAACTCGTAAATGGCGGGCGGCAGGCGCAAGTCAGCCCTCAACACCCCCGCGAACAGTCCTAAGGCGAAAAACAGTACGATCGGATCCATTCAAAAACCTTCCCTATGCCATTGACACTGCTGCCGGCCGAAATCAGAATGCGCGGCTCATTTGACGCGGAGGGGTACCCAAGCGGCCAACGGGAGCAGACTGTAAATCTGCCGGCTTACGCCTTCGTAGGTTCGAATCCTACCCCCTCCACCAAACGAGTGGGAGTTGCCAGGAATTTTGAATTTAGGCGTATGCCGTCAGTAGCGGATCCTGCGGGCTCACCCACCAAAATTAAAGCGGGTGTAGTTCAATGGTAGAACCTCAGCCTTCCAAGCTGATGACGTGGGTTCGATTCCCACT
>RGWK01000366.1 GCA_010029775.1 Gammaproteobacteria bacterium | reverse complement strand
CCGCAGAATATTCTGCGGCCGAATACTCGGCGTTTTTAGCCGGAGCGCGGCGATTGACCGGCAGCGAGGCATTTGAAATTGATCCGGCAGCGGCAATTCGATGTGAACTCCGCCAAAGTGAGCAACTTAGCGACCCTGGTGACAAACGCCGAGCAACCATGACTCAAGTCAAGCATTCGCCCGACTTTGGCCTCAGCCACGTGCTGTCGTTGGCGGATGACGACGTCGGCGCTGCCCTGCGCAAGGGGTTTCACCATTTCGTGGCGTTGCAGCGCCTGATGATGCCGACCGCCAGCGAGTGGTACCCCTGCGGGGGCTACATGATGAGCCCGCACTCTGGTATGGACTACGAACCCAGCATGCTGGCCAAGCAGGCCGTGCTGTTCGAAGCGTGCAAGGATGCCAAGACCGTCCTGGAAGTCGGGGTTCACGGCGGCCACTCCCTGCTGCTCGCGCTGCTGGCCAACGACTCGTCCACGGTCGTGTGCATGGACATCGGGGCCTACGGCCACACGCTGCCTTGCGTGCGATACCTGCAGTCCCAGTTCCCGGGCAGGGTGCTGTACATCCAAGGCGACAGCTCGGCGATTCTGCCACTCGTCCACGCGACGTTCGACACCATCCACATCGACGGCGACCATTCGTACGACGGCGTCAAACAAGACATCACCAACTCGCTGCGGCTGGCCAAGAAGGACACCATCTTCATCCTCGACGATTACTACGACGGCGTGGAACGGGCCGTGCGGGACGTCGGCGCCCTGGAGGTCATCCACGTTCCCAACTGCGCCTGGACCAACTGCGTTGCGCTGTTGACAGACGCGGCCAAAGACGCGGCCAAAGACGCGGCCAAAGACGCGGCCAAAGACGCGGCCAAAGACGCGGCCAAAGACGCCGCATAGGGCACGGCCAAAGACGCGGCGGCCAAGGGCAAGGGCAAGCTCATTCCGACCAGTGGCATATCATGCAAAACCCGTAGGGTGTGCAGACGTCGGCGTAGGTGCACGGGCAGTCCAACCCCACCACAAGCTGCTGCAGCTGCTGCAGCTGCTGCATGTATCGATCGCTGCGCCTGATTTCCACGACGCCCTCGCCGTCCGTGCACACGGTGGCCAGGCGTCCCGCGCGCGGGTCTTGGTACAGCGAAGCCAGCAGGGGCTGCCGCGCCATGGACCTGCTCGGCAACGACTCGGCAACGACTCGTTGGCAACGACTCGGCAACGACTCGGCAACGACTCGTTGGCAACAACCCTCGGTACCAACCCCGCACCAGCAAGCAACGTAGTCGTCGAGGGAGCCAGGCACCGCCGGCCCGTATGGTGGATCGGCCTGCGGCTCCGCCGATGGGTATGAAAAGTGCTGCACGTGTGCCAACAGGTCCCTTAGCACGCGAGGTCTGCCCCAGCGCAGAGCCGTCGTGGTGGCGATCTGCAGCAGCGTAAGCGGTGGCAGCAGCGTAAGCGGTCATCAAAAGCCAAAAGCCCCAAAAGCCCCCAAAAGCCGGCGTGCCTGAAGCTGCTCCAGCGCTTGGTCAGGGGTGTGTCGCCGGCCGGTGTGTTGCGGCACGCCTGCACCGTCGACGTCCATGAACGCAGCACGTTCCAGCAACCAGGCACCGCTGCTGGCCGTGCTCGCGGTGCTGGTTTCGGCCCCGGCGTCGGCAAGCTGCCGCACCAGGTCCGTGGCAACCTCGTTGGCGTTCATGATGATGGCCGCGTCCAGCAGGCTGCAGTCGGCCTCGAACGCCCTGGCCCGCCGGTCCTCCGAGCACAGCGCCATCACGTCGCCGCGTGTCAGGCAGGCCCTGACGGCCGCCGCATCATCGGCACACACCGCGTCGTAGAGGACACGGCTCCACTGGTAGCCGGGTTCGGCTGGGCGTGCAGCTGCAACACCCTTGTGGGCGATTTGCTTTACGCGGACCATGGGCGAAAAACCAAAGAAACAAAGCAAAGCAAAACTGGAACCTTGGGCGCAAAACTCGAAAATGCAGAACTGGCGCAACCGGAAGTGCCAAACTGGAACCTCCAACGCAGAACTGGAACCTCCAACGCAAAACTGGAACCTCCAACGCAGAACTGGAACCTCCAACGCA
>RGWK01000365.1 GCA_010029775.1 Gammaproteobacteria bacterium | reverse complement strand
TGTAGCCTGCAGTCGTCTTCTATCGGCGGCGTCTTTGGATTCTCGACGTCATCGAAAGGCATTTTAGAAACGTTGCCACCCCTGTCAGCATATCTCATCCAGACTCTCGCTGCATCAGGGCTCACATTCTTCCTGTCTGAGGTGAGGCTGAAACCTCTCTGAGATAGGTCCCACATTGCAACTTCATAGGCTGCAGGACCCAGCCCTCCCCTTGCAGAAACTGACTGCACTATTGAGGCGCTGTTGTTGCAATTCGTGTTCATCCTGTATGTCACGCCAGATAGGATTGAAGTCCTGGCGAGCTCTTTTATTACAGGCTTCCTGACGTTCCAAGGACTTCTCTCGCTGATTTTTTCAATATTCTTAGCCTTCACTAAATTTAGAGGGCTATAGATTATTACCATCTCCTCACCAGACTGGCTGTATCTGCAGACAGCAAGACCAGCAGCTGAAGCCCTTGCGGTTGGATCCGACTCAGCGAGCATCTCACGGATGAGAGAACGGAGGCTTCTTGCGCTCTCGAATGTCTTTGTCTTCTTCAGCACTGCCTGGCGAGTCTTCTCGTAGGCTTCCTCATCTCCAGCCTCGACGCTCTTGGGGTAGGCCTTCTTGGGATACTCTTTCCACTTCTTCACGAACTTGGGAGGTATCCTTCCTCTGTAAGCGAAAGTCTCCACCCGGGTGAGACTCTTTGTGATGAAGCCAACGAGCTTCCTCGAGATGTCCTTCAAGAGGGCTGCATACTCTTCGTCCTGCACCCACTCGAGACCCGCATCCGGCGCTTCAGCGATATCCTTATCGTAATAGGTCCCTGTGATAGAGCGGTTAGCGAGCCTCACGAGTCGGAGGATATTCCTGGGATTCTGGGTCTTCTCTATTGTTACCTTCCCACCGGGCTCTGTGGAGACGACGTCAATGAACCTGAAGTCTTCTGGGCTCCAAGTAGATGACGTTTTCTGTCTCTGAGTCTGGGTGAGAGTATACTCCCTATCGAGATCGAAATCCCTGAATGAGTCCTCGTCTGCGACAATCCTCGAGGGGTCTGGAATCTCTACCTGCAGGATGAGAGCGTTTGCGTCATCCCAGACAGCTGCTCTGGTCGCGTAGTTCTCCGCAGTGTGGGGGTCAAGAGTGAGGTAGATGTTCTTCTCAGAGTATCCGCGGACGAGGTCTGAGTAATACTCTTCGAACTTTCCGGGATTGAGACCCTTCTTCTCTATCTCAGGCCACCTCTTTGTCGAGGTCCCGTGGTAGGCTGTGATTGTTCCCGTTGTTCCCATCACGACATCTGCAGCGCGTGGAGACTTTGCAACCTGGGAGAGGGACTGTCCCTTGAACTTATCGTCTGGAGATACGACCTTGAAGTCATCCTTCACACGAGGGTCGACTGAGGAGAGGTAGGAGAGGAGCTTCTTGAGGGCTACGCTCTTCTGGTCGAAGGCGACGTCGCCTGATGGGATGACATAGGTCTTGTTCCTGTTGGGACTGCCTGGACTTCCGCCTGGGCGTCGGGACATGCTTCCCATCCAGGATGCGTCCAGGCTCACCTCACCCTTCTCAGTGTCCACGAGGAGGAACTCGAATGCTGGCTTGAGCGGTGAATACTGGATGGATTTCTTTGGAACATCTTCAGGAGACTTCCAGCTTGACATTTGAGAGCCAGGCTTGTCCTTCCTATACTTGAAGGTGATTTCAGGGTAAGTCTCCACTTTCTCGGTCTTCTTATAGAGACCGGCAGCAACGAGCTCCTCGGCTTTCTTCAGCTCCTCTGGGTTAAGAGCGTAGGCATCGCTTGAGACAGGCTTCGCTCCACGAACATAGGTGGAGTCGTAGAAGTAGCCAACGGTTCCAGGGATAGCCTCGGGATGACCATCAGAGCCTACACTGTAGAAGAGGACGAATCCATCTCCCACAGGACGAGCGAAGTACTTTGAGTCCGACGGCACAGGGCTGTCAGGTGCGCTGCGAAGCTCGAGGAGGATGGCCTCCCTGATGAGTGAGCGTAGTCTATTGGTGTTCATACTGCTAACTATTCACTTGACTTCATCGATAGACTCTTTCATCTTGTCGTCGAAGTCCTGGCGGAGGCGGATGAGTGG
>RGWK01000364.1 GCA_010029775.1 Gammaproteobacteria bacterium | reverse complement strand
CGTCCAGGGACAACTGCGCCCCATGGGGCGACGCCTGCGTCTGTCGCTCCACCTCTCGCGTGGCCAGCCGGAGACGGCGGTCTGGTCGGGACGCTTCGACTATCCGGCCGAGACGCTGTTCGACGAACTCGACGATATTGTCAATTCATTGGTCGGTGCCCTCGAAGTTGCGCTGCTTGCGCACGAGGAAGTCGAGGCCTTCTCGCTGCCTGAAGAGTTGCTTGGCGCCTGGGGACTCTTCGTCCGCGGTCGCGCCCACTTCTGGCGCGGCTATGCTCACGAGTCGAAGATCGCACGCGACCTTTTCGAGCGCGCCTTGGCACTTCGCCCAGGAAGCGCGCCGATCCACGCTAAACTCGCTTATGCGGCGCTGCATGATTTGTTGCTGGGGGTGGAGACCGACCCTGCGCGGGCCGTACGGGAGGCGCACGAGCGCGCCTTGCAGGCCGTTGCCGCCGATCGCGACTACGGCAAAGCCCATTGCGTCCTCGGCATCACGCTGACGCTGATGGGTCGACGCACCGAAGCGATGGCCGAACAGGAACATGCGTTGCGCCTGAATCCGGCGCTGGCTGAGGCGCTCGGCGAAAAGGCTCGCTTGCTGCTCTATCAGCAACGTGCCGAGGACGCACTCGCCTGCGCCGAGCAAGCGCTGCGCATGACCCCGGCCGATCCGCACGCGTGGCTCTGGCAGTTGTGGAAAGCCATGGCCTACTTTCAGCTCGGCAACACTGCCGAGGCCCTCGAGCATGCCATCAGCGCCTGCGTACGTCGCGGCGACTATTACTTCGTACACGACGTTCGCGCCGTGATGGCGGCCGTTCATGGAGACCTCGCCCAAGCCCGCGCGGCCTACGCGGAGGCACGCCGGCAACAGGGCAGCGAACCGAGCCTCGCAGCGATCCGCTCACGCGCGCCGCTGCCCGATGGGCCGCTGCTCGATAAATACCTTGAAGGCTACCGACTCGCCGGTCTGAATATTGCCGATCTGAATATTTAGGAGCCGTAATGAACTCGACCGATGCCACGAACACCGGCAATACCGCGAACGCAGGCAATGCAGCAAACGCGGGTAACACGGCTCCGCAGCGCGAAAAGATCGTCATTTTGGGCGGTGGGCTCGCCGCGCTCTCCACCGCATTCGAGCTGACGAGCCAGCCGGGGTGGCAGCAGCGCTACGAGGTCACGATCCATACCTTGGGCTGGCGGCTCGGCGGCAAGTGTGCCTCCTCGCGTGGACCGAACGAGCGTATCGAGGAGCACGGGATCCATCTGTTCATGGGCAGTTACTTCAACGCCATGCGACAGTTGAAAAGCCTTTACGACGAGCTCGGCCGCAAGCCTGACGCACCACTCTCGAGTTTCGAAACGGCGTTCCATCCGGTGCAACGGGTCATGCTCTGGGAATGGCTGGACGGCGCCCTGCGACGCTGGCCGCTACACGTGCCCGCCAATAAGCGTTCGCCGGCCTGCGGCGAGGTCAAGCCCCGCATCCCGTATGCCAGCCCGCTGATGCGGTTGATCGCTCAAGCGTTCAAAGTCGTGCAAACACCGTTGTGGTGGCTCTCGAAGCCCTTCAACCTGACACGACGTCTGTTTCTCACGTTCGACTTCGCAGCAACCTTGGTGCGCGGCCTTGCGGCGGATGACTTGCTGCGCCGCGGACTCGATGTCGTGGACAACGAAAACTGGAGCGATTGGCTGAAGCGCCACGGCGCACACCCCGCAACAGTCAGTTCACCGATCGCGCTCAACACCATCAACATCGCCTACCAGTATCCGGATGGCGATGCGTCGGTCGCACCCACCATCTCGGCGACGAGCTTCCTGCGCTGGAACCTGCAATCGCTGGCCTTCAACGGGGCGTTCATCTATGCCTTCGGTGCCGGCAGCGGCGAAACCTTCGTCGCACCGTTTTACGAGGTGCTCAAGCGTCGGGGCGTGCGCTTCGAATTTTTCAACAAGGTCACCAACCTGCGCCTTGATGCAAGCCGTCAACGTGTCGCGGCGATCGACATCGACATCCAGGCCGAACTCAAGGATCCCTCGCGCGGTTACGAGCCGCTAATCGAGGTCGACGGGCTCCCCGGCTGGCCGCTGCAACCGCATTACGACCAACTGGTGCAAGGC
>RGWK01000363.1 GCA_010029775.1 Gammaproteobacteria bacterium | reverse complement strand
GGTCTGTTCGGCATCGGTTCGACGCCGATCACCTGGTCGCGAGCCATCAACCTGTGGTTTTTCCGTCAGCGCGGTCTGGCACTGGGGCTGACACTCGTCGGCACGAGCGTTTCGGCGATGTTACTGCCGTTCATCACCACCCAGTTGATCGGCCAGGTTGGCTGGCGCGGCAGCTTCGCGTTGTTGGCCTTGCTGCCGCTGGCGGTCGCCTTGCCACTCGGCTTGCTTTGGTTTCGCGAACCGCGCGACCACGAGCGTCCGCCGGAAGTCGCAGCGGTGGGTGCGGCGCAGTTGCCTGGGCGGACGGTGGGCGAGGCGATGCGCGAAAAGCGCTTCTGGATTCTTTGGGTTTCCATTGCGCTAATTTCGATCGCTTATGCGGGTGCGCTCGTGCATCTGCCCTCGATGCTCGCCGCTCGCGGTTTCGATCGAACCAGCGCTGCAGCGGTGATGAGCGTGTTCGGCTTGTCGATTTTCGCCGGCCGCATCATTACCGGCTTGCTGCTCGATCGGTTCTGGGCGCCACTCGTCACCTTGCCGATTCTGTGTTTGCCGGCCTTGTCCTGCTGGGTGCTGATGGGTGATGCGCCGCTGTCATTAAGCCTCGCCGTGGCGGCGGCGTTCCTGATGGGGTTCGCCTCGGGCGCCGAGACGGATCTGATCGCCTATCTGGCCGGACGTTATTTCGGCATGCGCAGCTACGGCCAGATTTACGGTGTGCTGTACATGGCCTTCGGTCTCTCCACTGCGATCTCCGCCTCGCTCTACGGCTGGGTGCGTGATACCACGGGCAGTTACGATCCGATGTTGCTGGCAGCGGCCGGCATGTTCGTTGGGGGCGCGGTACTGCTGCTGTTCCTCGGTTCCTATCCTGTGTTCGTCGCTGACGAGCGCAGCGAGGGCAGCGCTACCAGCTGACCCAGCCCTGCTGCCAGCTGAGCAGGATGAAGCCACCGAGAGCGATCCGGTACCAGGCGAACGCGGCAAACGAGTGCCGGCTGACGAAGCGCAACAGAAAACGAATCGCAAGCAGCGCGGCGACGAAGGCGACCGCGCCACTGACCAGCATCGATTGCAGTTCGCCCGAGGTCAGCGGTTCGCGCGCGTCGAGCAGTTTGTAACCCGTGGCCGCGAACATCACCGGGATCGCAACGAAAAAAGAAAATTCCGCCGCGGTCCGCCGGTCGAGTCCGGTAAACAAACCGCCGAGGATGGTGGCGGCCGACCGGCTGGTGCCCGGAACCAGAGCCAGCATCTGGAAGAGGCCAATGCGCAGCGCGTCCATCGGTCGTATGTCATCGACGCTGCGCACACGCTCTTCATGCGGTCTTTTTTCAGCCCAAAGAATCAGCACACCACCGACGACGAGAGCTGCCGCTACCGGGATCGGCGAGAACAGCACGCTGCGTATGGTGTCCTCGAAAGCGAGACCTGCCAGTGCTGCTGGCAGAAAAGCGAGGAACAGATTGACTGCGAAGCTGCGCGAGGCTGGGTCAGCGTGCAGTGTGCGCGCGGTGTTCCAAAGCTTCACCCGGTATTCGAAGCACACGGCAAGGATGGCCGCGCCCTGCACGACGATCATCTGCCGAAAGCCGATCTGCTCTTCGAGGTCGAGCAAGGCTCGAGTGATGATGAGATGTCCCGTGCTCGAGATTGGCAGAAATTCGGTCAGACCCTCGACGAGTCCGATGATGGCGTCATGAATCCAGCTCACGGCATCAATCCGGCATTGTCTGACCGCGGGTTTCGATGATCCAGCCCATCGCGAGCAAGCCGACGAGCGGCACGAAGCCTACGAGGAACAGCGTGTTGAGTACCACGGCCGGGTTTCCAGCGCCGGCCGCTGCGATGCTGCCGACGAGGAAGGGCCCTCCGGCAGCCAGAATACGCCCGATGTTGTAGGTAAATCCCGAGCCGGTGGCTCGCAGCCGGGTCGGGAACAATTCCGGCAAGTAGAACGTGAAGGCACCGAACACGCCGAACACGGTCAGGCCAATGAAGAAGTACATATACAGTCGCATCTGCGGCGCGAGATCGAGCCCGAAGGTCGCGAGCAGCGCCGCCGCGGAGAGGGCGAAGTAGGCGATGAACATCGGTCGCCGTCCAAGGCGCTTGGCGAGCGGAATGGTCAGCAG
>RGWK01000362.1 GCA_010029775.1 Gammaproteobacteria bacterium | reverse complement strand
CTGGCTCGACACCCTGCGCTACGGCCTGCAAGCGGTGGCCTATCCGCTGCAGATCGCCCTCAATTCCCCAGCCGCCGCCTTGCAGTGGACGCGCGACACGTTCGAATCGCGCACCGCGTTGCAAACCGAAAACCGCGAACTTCGCGCGCAGATCCGCGCGCTGCAACGCGATGCGCTGCGTCGCGCTGACCTCGAGCGGGAAAACACCGAACTACGCTCGCTGCGTGCAGCCGCCGGCGATGTCGCCGAGAAGTGGCTGCCCGGTCGAATCATCGGCGAGGAAGCCAACCGGCTGCGTCACCGCCTGACTATCGATCGTGGTGCCCGTCATGGCGTGACCCCGAAGCAAACGGTCATCGCCGGCAGTGGCCTCATTGGCCAGACGCTGCGCGTCGGTCCGTGGAGCAGCGAAGTGATCACGCTGGCCGACCCCGAGCACGCAGTGCCCGTGCAGATCGCCCGCACCGGCGTGCGCACGCTCGCCGTCGGCAGCGGCCGGCCAGGCGTGTTGACGCTGCCGTTCCTGCCGCTGCAGACGGACGTGCGTCCCGGCGATCGGCTGCTGACCTCGGGTCTTGGTGGCACCTTTCCCGCCGGCTACCCGGTCGCCACCGTGCTGACGGTGCGTCGCGACGGCGCATCGCCCTTGGCGCAAGTCGAAGCCGTGACGGCGGCGCAACTCGACCGCGATCGAACAGTCGCCTTTCTTTGGTTCCGCTCGCAGCATCCGGCCGCGCCGGCGGGGCCTGCGCCATGAGACCCGTCGAAACTCGCTGGCGCACGCTGTGGACCACGGCCCTCGCCTTCATCCTGCAGGTGGTCCCGCTGCCGATGTGGCTCGCGGCGGTGCGCCCGGCGTTTGCGGTGCTCGTGGTACTCGCGTGGTCGATGGTCGTGCCGGAACTCGGCGGCGTGGGGCTCGGCTTCGCGCTGGGGCTCGCTCTCGATGTGTGGCGCGGCGCGGTGCTCGGGCAGTATGCCCTTGCCACGGCGCTCATCACCTACATTGCGATCCGGCAGCATCTGATCGTGCGCAACAAGCCCGTCTTCGAGCAGACGCTGTTCGTCGCGGGGCTGCTGCTGCTGTGGGAAGTCGTGGTGTGGGCCATCGACGGTTGGACGGGGCACGCCACCGGCGGTTGGACGCGCTGGTTGCCGGTGCTGACGGGCGCACTGCTGTGGCCCGTGGCGAGCACCCTGTTCGCCGTTAACGGTCGCAGCCGTCGCTCCGCGCCATGAGCTTGCGCGGCATCATCAAAGATTTCTGGCGCGAGCAGCGACTGTTCGAGCAGCGCGCGATTGCCGCAGTGGTGATCATCGCGACGCTGTCGCTGCTGCTCGTCGGCCGGCTGGTGTGGCTGCAAGTGGTGCGCTACGAGTACTACACGGATTTGTCGCAGGGCAATCGCGTGCGTATCGAGCCGCTGCCGGCACCGCGCGGCATCATCTACGATAGGCAGGGGCTGATCCTCGCGGAAAACCAACCTGCCTACCAGCTCGAACTCGTTCCCGAGCAGGTGCCGAATCTCGACGCGACCCTGCAGGGACTCGTGCGCATCGGCCTGCTCCATGCGGATGACGTGGACGATGCGAAACGCACGGTGCGCTCTCGGCGACCCTTTGACAGCGTGCCCATCCGACTGCATCTGTCGGAGTCGGACATGGCGGCCTTCGGCGTCAATCGCTTCGAATTCCCGGGCGTCGACATCCGCACCCGACTGGCTCGCTCCTACCCGTACGGCGAAACGGCCGTGCACGCCCTCGGCTATGTCGGCACCATCTCGGCGGCTGACCTCGCCCGTATCGATCGCGAGGCGTACGCTGGAACCTCGACCATCGGCAAAGTGGGCATCGAGGCGGCTTTCGAGGATCCCCTGCGGGGTCGCAATGGCAGTCGAGAGATCATGGTCAACGCCCGCGGCCGATCCGTCGACAAACTCGGCACGCTGCAACCGACTCTGCAGACTCGGCCCGGTGAGCCCGGCAAGGATCTCTTTCTCACGCTCGATCTCGAGGTGCAGCGAGTCGCGGAGCAGGCGGTGCGCGATCAGCGCGCGGCGATCGTCGCCCTCGACCCGAACAACGGTGATGTCATCGCGCTCGTCAGTCGCCCTGGATTCGATCCGAACATGTTTGCACGCGGCCT
>RGWK01000361.1 GCA_010029775.1 Gammaproteobacteria bacterium | reverse complement strand
GACGGCGCGCTGCAGCAATGCGAGGTTGCGACCACGCTTATGCTCGCGTTGTGCCGTTGCATACCCGTCGTGCCACACCGTGACCGGCAGCCTGCGTACCGGCAACGAATGCACGGGCGTTTCGTGGATACGCCCGCTGTAACGCACGCCCTGCGGCAACACCCGGGAAAGCCAGTCGCTCGCTTGTAAGGGCTGGCCCGTATTGAGGTCTGGGTCGAGGAGGCTCCTAATGTTGATCGCACCTACAAACGTCGCAGGCTCGCGCAAAAAGTCGCGCAGTACGGCTGCGCTGTCGTCCAGCCACTCGTCGGCGTCTAGCACGACTCGCCAGCGAGCGTTCACGGCATCCAGCGCCGCGTTGCGTGCTGCAGCAAAGTCGTCGATCCAGACAAAGCTCGCCACTCGTGCACCGCTCTGCTGCGCAATTTCCACGGTGCGATCCGAGGAGCCGGTGTCGAGTACCAACATGTCATCGACGTAGGGCGCGGCGCTCTGCAGACAGCGCTCAATGCATCGCTCCTCGTTTCGCGCGATGACGACCAGAGCGATGTTGCAGCCGGAATCAAGCATTCCGGATACTATAGCGCCATGAGTCCGACGACGATGCATGAGTCCGACGACGATGCAAATTGTGGCCACTGCCATCTTTGCGGTGGCCATCCTCCACACCTTCTCGACCAAATTTTTCGAACGACTCGCCCACAGTCGTCCGGCGCACAGCGGGGTGTGGCATCTGCTGGGTGAAGTGGAAATCGTCTTCGGTTTCTGGGCGCTGGTGATGGCCGTGGTGATGTTCAGCCTGCAGGGTACTGAGGCCACCAAGACCTACATCAACAGCCGCAATTTCACCGAGCCAATGTTCGTGTTTGTCATCATGGTGGTTGCGGGTACGCGGCCCGTGCTGCACTTGGCGCAACAAATCGTTCGTGTGTTCGCGCGAATGCTGCCCATGCGCGATAGCGTAGCGACGTACTTTGTTGTCTTGACGCTCGTGCCCCTGCTGGGTTCCTTTATCACCGAGCCTGCTGCCATGACTCTTGCCGCGATCCTGCTGGCGGGTCGTTTCTATTCGTCAAATATTTCCGAACGCTTGAAGTACGCCACCCTCGGCGTGCTGTTCGTCAATGTGTCGATCGGTGGCACGCTCACGGCCTATGCCGCACCTCCGGTGCTGATGGTCGCAGCAACCTGGAATTGGGACACCGCGTTCATGTTGACCCATTTCGGCTGGAAGGCCGCGACCGCCGTTTTCATCAACGGCGCAGCAGTCACGCTACTGTTTCGGCGGGAGCTCGCAGCCCTTGCATCGACTTCACACGCGGGAGAAGACACCGCAACGGCCGGCGGATCTGCGATGCCCTGGTGGATCGTGCTTCTGCATCTGGCGCTCCTTGCCGGCATTGTTGTGTTTGCTCACTATCCGCCGCTCTTTATCGGGCTCTTTTTGCTGTTCATGGGTGTGGCGTCCGCCTATCCGCAGTATCAGGACCGGCTGATTCTGCGCGAAGGCTTGCTGGTGGCCTTTTTCCTGGCGGGTCTCGTGGTGCTCGGCGGCCAGCAGCAATGGTGGCTGCAACCACTGCTCACACGCATGGACGCCGACGCCGTGTTCTGGGGTGCCACAGCACTCACCGCCATTACCGACAACGCCGCCTTGACCTACCTCGGCTCACTGGTCGAAGGGTTATCGGACGAGTTCAAGTACGCGCTCGTTGCAGGCGCCGTGACCGGTGGCGGCCTCACCGTGATTGCCAATGCGCCGAACCCTGCGGGCATGTCGATTCTGCGCAAATACTTTGCCGACGAATCGGTGAGCGCCGCCCAGCTGTTTGCGGCAGCGCTGCTGCCCACCTTGGTCGCTGCGGCTGCATTCCAGCTGCTCTGAACGACTCCACGGCGGAAAGTCGCGCTACCTAGGCAGCGGGGGGGGGCAACCCGCCAACGATTTTCATCGGTGTCCATTTCATGCATTGCGGGCTGCGTACGGGTTGCGTATACCTTCGGTCATTGCACATGCCGCTGACCACACAAGGAGCAATCCCGTGATTCAACCCTGGCAAGCCACCTGCATGCAGGTCTACTGCAACCTGGTGAACTCCGCACGCAATCGTGACGAGGCCATGGCCATCGTCAACCGCTCACTCGACCGCTG
>RGWK01000037.1 GCA_010029775.1 Gammaproteobacteria bacterium | reverse complement strand
ACCGGCGAGAGCTGCGTGTCGCGCTCGGCCACATGGATGACCTTGATGCCGAGCGTGTGGGCGAGCGCAGCCCAGTCGGCACGACTCTGCGGATTACCCGCCGCGACGCCGGTATCGGCGGCGATGTTGAGCATCGCCTGCTTGACGAAGTGCGACACCATGCCGGGGTTCGCCCCGTGTGTGAGCACTGCGGTGGGTCCGTTCTCTCGACCCTGGCGCAAGGCGAGTGCCGTTTCGCGCAGCGCATAGTTGGTGCGTCGCGATGCGGGCAGCGACTTGTCGGTATAGCCGCCCGGCCACGGCTCGATGCAGGTGTCGAGATAGAGCGCACCGCGCTCGTGGCAGAACTCGATCAAGGCACAGGACGACACATCGACCGACACATTGATTAGGAAATCACCGCTCGAGAGCAGCGGCTCGAGCAGGCTGCGAAGATTGTCTGCTGTCACCGCCTGCTTGATGAAGCGCACGCCGAAATGCACCGCCACTTCCGAGCCGCGCTCATCGGCCGAGACGATGGTGATGCGCTCGGGCCGGGTGCCGATGTGCCGCAAGATAAGCGGCATGACGCCCTGACCGATGCTGCCAAAGCCGACGAAAACGATCCGGCCCGGAAATTCGACGTGTACTTTGTGTTGGCTCATGATGCTCCTTCAGGTCGTGCGCCAATGCGGCGGAAAAGTGCGATCGTATCCCGGCAACGCCTCGATGCGCTGCAACCAACGACCGAGCGCCGGGTAATTCGCCTCGAGCGGCAGGAAGCGTCGTGCCAGATCCGAGGCATTCGGCCGCAGCAGAGCGCGGCGCAGCAGCTGGATGAACGGGAAAATCGCCATATCCACTGCGCTGTAGTCCTCGCCGACGATCCAGTCGAAGCGCGATACGCGCTGTTCGATGGTGCGCGCCTCGCGAGCCACCACGTGCATCGCATCGGTGAGCTGGTCGCCATCGAGCGGCGGCTCGGCGGACGGTGCGCCTTCGCCCGGCAACAGCGTGCGGCAGATGCCGAGAATATGCGCCTCGGTATAGGCCTGGAACTCGCCGATCACCCGCATGATCACCGCCGACTCCTCCGCCGAGCGCCCAAAGATGGGCGGCTGCGGATATTTCAGATCGAGGTAGTGAAGAACCGCCACCGACTCGAACACGACGTAGTCGTCGTGCTTGAGCACCGGCAAGCGCCCGCGGGGGTTCATGGCGATCATCTGCGGGGACTTCTGCTCCTGGAAGGCCAGCTGCAGCAGATGGCTGCGGTACTCGAGCCGCTTGTGCTCGAGCGCCAGCAGTACCCTCCAGGAGTACGGACTGCCACTTCCCCAGTACACGTCGATCGTCATCGAAGGATTGTAACTGCAACGCTCTGGCCGGAGAATTCGCGCCTTGAGAAGACGGGGACCCTTGGATGATCCATTCGACCTTGATCGACGCCGACACCCTGGCGGCCCACCTGCACGATTCGCGCTGGGTGTTGCTCGACTGCCGGTTCGACCTTGCCGATGCCGCGGCTGGCGAAAAAGCCTACGCCGCCGGGCACATCGACGGCGCGCGTTATGCCCACCTCGATCGCGATCTGGCGGCAGCACCTACCGCCACCTCGGGCCGGCATCCGCTGCCCGATCCGGCCGACTTCGCGCGCCGCGCCGGTGACTGGGGCATTGATGCTGCCACCCAGGTCGTCGCCTACGATCAAGGCAACAGTTTTTACGCCGCACGAGCGTGGTGGATCTTTCGCTGGTTGGGTCACGAGCGGGTTGCCGTGCTGGATGGCGGGCTCGCCGCCTGGATTCAGAGCGGTCGCGCGTTGAGCGATACCGCGCCACGAGTGCAGCCGCGCGGGTTCATCGCCCGGCCTGATCCGCGGCGAGTGGCGGGCGTCGACGAGGTGATCGGCAATCTCCACAACGACGCCGTGCGACTCGTCGATGCACGCAGCGCGGAGCGCTATGCGGGTGGCGCCGAATCGATCGACCCGATCAGCGGTCATGTGCCGGGTGCCGTGAATCACCACTACGGCCGCAACCTCGATGCCGCCGGTCTGATGCGTCCGGTCGATGTGCTGCGCAGCGAGTGGACAAGCACGCTCGGCGGAGTGCCGGCCGAGCAGATGATCGCGATGTGCGGCTCGGGTGTCAGCGCCTGCGTCAACCTGCTTGCGATGGAGCACGCGGGGATACGCGGCGCACGACTGTACCCGGGCTCCTGGAGCGAGTGGATCCGCGACCCCCAGCGACCGGTGGCAAAGGGTTCAACGCCGTGAGCGCGGAGAGCCAGAGCCTCGTCGCGAACACCAACGGTGCGGCTACCAACGGCGCGACCACCAATGGTGCGACGACCAACGGCACCCGTCGCGTGCCGCCGTGGAGCGTGAGCGACTCGCTCGATCTGTATCACCTGCCCGCCTGGGGCCAGGGCTACTTTGGCATCAACGAGGCAGGTCACGTCGTGGTGCGCCCCGAACAAGCGCCGGGCCGCGAAATCGACCTGTACGACGTTGTGCAGGGGCTGAAACAGCGCGAACTGACCACGCCGGTGGTCGTGCGCTTTTCAGGCATCCTCGCCCACCGCCTGAAGCAGCTGAACGACGCCTTTGCGCGCGCCATCAGCGAAAACGACTACCGGAATCGCTACTCGGCGGTGTTCCCAATCAAGGTGAACCAGCAACGCCTCGTGGTGCAGGAGGTCTACCGCTACGGCGCGGAGTTTGGCTTCGGGCTCGAGGCCGGCAGCAAGCCGGAACTGCTCGCCGTTATGGCGATGACGGAGAACTCACCCGATCGACTGATCGTCTGCAACGGCTTCAAGGACGACAGCTATATCGAAACGGCGATGCTCGCCACCAAACTCGGACGCACCATCGTGCCCGTAGTGGAAAACTTTGCCGAGCTCGGTCTCATCATCAAACATGCCCGCGCGCTCGACGTGAGGCCGCGCATCGGCATCCGCGTCAAACTCGCGAGTGAGGGCTCGGGCCGCTGGCGCGATTCGGCGGGCGAGAAGTCCAAGTTTGGCCTCTTCATCACCGAGATCCTTGAAGCGGTCGACGTGTTGCGGCGCGAGAACATGCTCGATTGCCTGAAGCTTGTGCACTGCCATCCGGGCAGCCAGCTGCAGGACATCCGGCGCGTCAAGGATGCGATCAACGAACTCGCCCATGTCTATGCGGAGTTGAAGCTGCTCGGCGCAGGTCTCGAGTACATCGACGTGGGGGGCGGCCTCGGCGTCGACTACGACGGCTCGGGCACCAACTACACCTCCTCGATGAACTACAGCATCGAGGAATATGCCAACGATGTGGTGTATCGCGTGGCGAGCGTGTGCAATGCGCGCGGCATCGAGCACCCGCTCATCGTCAGCGAATCCGGCCGTGCCATCGCCGCGCATCACAGCGTGCTGATCTTCAACACCCTCGGCTCCTCCGCGCTCGATAAATTCCGCGTCAGCGGTCGCGAGGACGAGGAATATGCGGGGCGCACGCTGCCCCAGCCGGTGCGGGATCTGCTCGGTGCCTACCGCGAGGTCAGCGAGCGACGGGTGGTCGAGTGCTGGCACGATGCGCTCACCGCGCGCGAACAGTGCCTGCAAATGTTCAACCTCGGGCTGCTGTCACTCGAGTTCCGCGGACTTGCCGAGCGCCTGTACTGGGCGACCTGCGCGAAGATCCGCGACTACTGCCGTAAGCTCGAGGAAGTCCCCGAGGAACTCGAGGGCATCGAGTCGATCCTCTCGGACATCTACTTCTGCAACATGTCGGTGTTCCAATCGCTGCCGGACAGCTGGGCAATCGATCAACTGTTCCCGATCATGCCGATTCACCGCCTCGACGAATGCCCCACGCGGCGTGCGGTGCTCGCCGACATCACCTGCGACTCGGACGGCAAGATCGACCACTTCGTCAGCCATCGAGAGGTCAAACGCACCCTCGAACTGCACGATATCGCCGAGGGCGAGGAGTACTACCTCGCGGCGTTCCTGGTCGGTGCGTATCAGGAAACCTTGGGCGATCTGCACAATCTGTTCGGCGACACTCACGTGGTGCACATCCGGCTCGAGGATGACGGCAAGTGGTGGATCGATGAAGTGGTGATGGGTGACACCGCCAACAAGGTGCTCGAGTACATGGAGTACGACGTCGCCGAGCTCTACCCTGCGCTCGCCAGGGACTGCGAGCGTGCGATCCGCGAGGGCCGCATGACGGTCGCCGAGAGCCAGGCGCTCAAGCGCTTCTACGAAGGCGAGCTCAACGGGTATGCTTACCTCGAATGAACGCCGTCATCGACACCCTGCGTGACGACACCCGACCGCCGCCGCTGCAGGTCGAGGAAAGCCGCGATTTTCGCAGCTATCACAATTTCCTTCGCGCCGCGCGCAACTACATGGAAGGGCCTCTCGTAGCGCAGATGCACGACGCTTACGAGGCGACCCTCGAGCACACCCCCGCGGAGGCAAGACCCGCCGCCGGAGATTGGCGCGAGGTCGAGGCACTGCTCGATGGCACGACGGAATTCCAGTTCTACTGCTGGGCCTACCGCAACCTGCAGCGCTTCAAATATCACCGCCCCTCCTTTGGCATCTTCGCCACCCTCGAAGCGCAGCGCGAGCGGCTCGTCGCCGAGCTCGAGGCCACCGCAGCCACGGCCTCGCCGGACGAACTGCGACTGAATCCTGCGCTGCAGCTGCCCGAATACTTTCGTTTCGTGCCCTTCCACCAGCACACCGGTGGCGTCGCACACGATGCACTCGATGGTCTCGCCTATGAAATCGGCCGGCGCACCACCGTTCCGGCCCACGCCGATCCGAACGGCATCTACCGCATTCTTTTCGAGGCGTTGCCGCAGCGGTCTTGGCCGCGGGTGCTCGATTGGGGCACGGGACACGGCGCGGCGCTCATTACGTGGCAGCAACTGCATCCGGAATCCGAATGCCATGGTGTGGACCTCTCGGCACCGTGCCTGAAGGTCGCCCATCGGCGTGCCCGCGAACATGGCTTTCACTTCCACCTGTCGCAGCAGGACCTCGAGCACCTCGACTACGCGAACGACAGCTTTGATCTGATCTTCTTCAACTTCATGCTGCACGAGTTGCCGCCCGCGCACACGCCGGCGCTGCTCGCTGAAGCCGCGCGGGTGCTCAAGCCCGGCGGCCTGTTTGCCGGCCATGAGTTCCACCTTCGCCCGGGCGATGACTTCCAAAATGTGCTGCAACGCACCCACGCCTGGACCAACAACGAAACCTACGCCACCCCGTGGTACGACTCGCCGATCGCCGAGTGGGCCCGCGCGGCAGGATTCTCCAAAGTCAGCATCGCGCCTTTCGATCGGCTGAATCGATCGGTGAAGCGCCCCGGACGTGCACCGATCAACGCGAACTACTGGAACTTCTACGTGTTCGAAAAATGACCGAGCGCAACGCCGCACTGCAGGGCCCCGTCACGGATGTCGAACCCGACTTCCTCGCCGCACTGCCGATGGACAATGCAGTGGGCGCGATCATGGCTTTGACCGCGGAGGTCTATGTGCTGCGCGAGCGGCTCGCGACGCTCGAAGCGGAACTCACCGGCAGGCAGGTACTGCCAGCCGAGGCGGTCGAACGTCATCGCGATACGCCGGCCGAGGCCGAGGCGCGAGCAGCCGATCTCGCTGCCTTCACCGCCCGCGTGCTCGCGGAACTCACCCGCAACCGCGTACCGGTGTCGCGCATCCATCCCGAAGTTGTGAAATATCTCAATCGATCCGCAGGAGACAGACCGTCATGAGCCGACCCTGGAACGTTCTTCCGCTGGCCGCCGTGTTGATGATGCTCGGCAGCACTGCCGCGCTCGCTGCAGCCAAGGCAAAGCCCATCGATCTTGGCACGCCGGAGGGTGCGAACCTCGCGGCCCGCAAGATCCAGTGTTCGGCCAACGACAACGTGCCGACGATCTACTACTTCCACGGCGAAGCGTTCAGCCGCGTCCCTGGCGAGCGGGATCGCAAACTGTTCGACGTCGAGGGCTACAACGTCCGGCAGTGCGTAACGGTCAACGATCCGGCGCGGGGTGCGGGCTGGCGGCTCGTCTCGCGCGAACTGCTGCTGTACGTCGATCCGGCGACGGGCGAGTTGCTGCGGGAATGGAAGAATCCTTGGACCGGTCAGACGGTCAAGGTGCTGCAGACGGCCAATGACCCGGTGAACCAGCGCCCCGTGTTCGCGAAGGCCGCCGATGGCACGCCGGCGAAGTGGCCCGCCACCACCTCCGGCGATAATTGGTGGAACACGATCACGGTGCCGCTGTTTTACGTCAACCCGCTCGGCGGCGGGTACCAGACCAACGTCGGCGGCTACTACCATGCCACCGAAATGTTCAATTTCTTCGGCAAGGTCAGCGAGCTCGTCGACCCGAAGAATGCCAATCCGCCTATTCAGGTCGGTTGGGTGCGGCTGGCCGACTGGCTGCCCTGGATGGAAATGAGCGGTCGTGCCGGGATCATCTACATCCACGCCGCGGGTCGCAAACTCGACTCCTACGAGCAGCTGCCGGCCGTGATGCGCAAGGCCATCGAGACCGAGTATCCCGAGTACCGCAACCCGCCCCCGGGCGATGACAGTCGCGAAAACGAGACGAGCTGGACCTACTTCAAGAAAAAGGTTGCGCCCACCACACCCGGGAAAAAGTAGCGCGGGACCCCCGTTTACTTGCCGTCAAATTCGGTAGTAGCATCGGGCAAGTGTGTTGAGCCCACCCAAAGTGAGACGGTTGAATGACCACCATTTACGTAGGCAACTTGCCCTTCTCCGCCAATGAAGCCGATGTCCGCGTGCTCTTCGAGCGCTACGGCAAAGTCGACTCGGTCAAGCTCGTCAACGATCGCGAGACCGGTCGTCCGCGTGGCTTCGGATTTGTCGACATGCCGGCTGCCGAAGCCCAGGCGGCCATCGCAGCGCTCAACGGCTACGACATGAACGGTCGCGCCCTGCGCATCAACGAAGCGCAGGAGCGCGCGCCGCGTCCGCCGCGCTCCGGTGGTGGCGGTTATGGCGGCGGCGGAGGCGGATACGGCGGCGGTGGCGGCGGCTACGGCCGGCGCTGATCGACGATTGCCCCCTGCGCGCAGCGTGCGCGCATGCCACCTGACGCAGGGTCATCCATGAATTCATCCCGTAGGCCTCGCCGATATCGGGCGCAACCGCGCGCGGCCGTCGGGCTGAAGTTGCCGATCCCGAAGCGCGGCGCGCTCGATGCGGACCTGCGCAAATACTTTGCCGCCTGCGACGAGAAGCTCGGCTTCCTGCCCAATGTGCTGAAGGTCTACAGCTTCGACCAAAAGAAGTTGCGGGCCTTCATCGGCATGTACAACGAGCTGATGCTCGGCGACTCGCGCCTGAGTCCCCTCGAGCGCGAGATGATCGCCGTAGTCGTCTCCTCGGCGAACCGCTGCTATTACTGCCTGACGGCTCACGGCCAGGCCGTTCGCGACATGTCCGGTGACCCCTCGCTCGGCGAGGCGCTGGTGATGAACTATCGCATTGCGCGAATTCCTCGCCGGCAGCGGGCGATGCTCGATTTCGCCCACCAACTCACCGTCGATCCGACGGCGGATGCCGCACCGGCGCGCGAGCGGCTTCGCAAAGCCGGCTTCAGCGACCGTGACCTCTGGGACATTATCTCGGTCACGGCCTTCTTCAACATGACCAATCGCCTCGCGGCAGCTACCGACATGATGCCGAACGAGGAATACCTTGCTGCTTCGCGCTGAAGGCTGATGCTGATCCGCTCGCGCGAAGTGTTCACGGGCCGCGTCACGCGCCTGACCGTCGACACTGTCGAGTTGCCGAATGGGCACCGGGCCGAGCTCGAAGTGCTGCATCACCCGGGCGGCGCGGCTGTGGTCGCGATCGATGGGCAGCGGCGCGTGTGCCTGCTGCGCCAATACCGGCACGCCGCGGGTGGCTACGTCATCGAGTTGCCGGCGGGGCGGCTCGAGCCCGCCGAGCCCCCGGCGCGCACGGCCGAGCGCGAGCTCGCTGAAGAAGCCGGCATGCACGCGGCGCGCTGGCAAAACCTTGGCGTGTCGCTGAGCTCACCCGGCGTCTTCACTGAGCGCATTCACCTCTATCTGGCGACGGAACTGACGCCGGTGCCGAGCGCACCGGAAGCGGCCGAAGTGTTCGAGGTGCTCTGGGTACCGCTAGCGGAGGCGGTGCAACGCTGCCTGCGTGGCGAGATCGAAGATTCGAAAACCTGCCTCGGCGTGCTGCGTGCGGCCGCAGCACTCGCGCCGACAGAAGCTGCGGAGGCGCGATGTTGAAAGGTCTCACGCGCTACCAGTGGTTGGTGATCGGCGCCGCCTGGCTCGGTTGGGGTTTCGACGTATTCGACGCCATGCTGTTCAACTTCGTGGCCTCGAATTGCATCCCGACGCTGCTCGGCCTTGCGCCGGGCACCGATGCCGCGCGGTCGGCCACGGTCTACTGGACCGGCATCCTCTCGGCCGTGCTGCTGGTCGGCTGGGCAGCAGGCGGTGTGCTGTTCGGGTGGCTCGCGGATCGGCACGGCCGGCGGCTCGCGCTCATGCTCACCATCATGGCGTACGCGCTCGGCACCACGCTCTGCGCCTTTGCGACCAGCATCGAGCAACTGACGCTGTTCCGCGCCCTGACCAGCCTCGGTATCGGCGGTGAATGGGCCGTGGGCGCCGCACTCGTAGCCGAGACCGTGCCCGAAGAGCATCGCGTCGAAGCCGGTGCACTGCTGCAGACGGCCTCACCGCTCGGCATCATGCTGGCGAGCGCCGTCAACTACCAGATCGCCGGCGTGTGGCTGGCCGACGATCCGCAGAATTCCTGGCGTTACGTGTTTTTGTGCGGCCTCGCGCCCGTGTTCCTCGCACTCGCGGTGCGGGTGTTCATCAAAGAAAGCGAACGCTGGCAGACGAGTCGTGGCGAAGCGCCGCAGCTGGCGGTGCTTTTCGGCCCCTCGCTGCGTGGGGCAACGCGTGCCGCACTGCTCGTTTCTTTGACGGCCCTGCTCAGCTGGTGGGCCGTGAACGCCTTTGTGCCGCTGCTCGGTGGTCTGCTCGCCGGCGATGTGGCCCGCGCTGAGGGGCTCGCGCCAGAAGCCGCGCAGCGCCTCGCCGAGGCCTGGAAGTCCAATGCGTCGAACGCCTTCAACCTCGGCGGCCTGGTGGGCGCGCTGGCCGCGATCCCGCTCGCCAAGTTCTGGGGGCGACGCCCGGCTTTCATCGCCTATTTTCTTTGGTCGGCCGCAGCCATCCTGCTGGCCTTCGGCCTGCCGTGGCCGCCCGAGACCCGACTCGCCCTGCTGTTCGTGGTGGGCCTCGGCGTTTATGGAGTGTTCAGCGCGCTGGTGTTCTACCTGCCCGAACTCTTCCCCACCCGCGTCCGCGGTCTTGCGTCCGGCTTCTGCTACAACATCGGCCGGGTGATCGCAGCCTTTGGTCCGTTCGCCGTCGGGGCCATCGCGGCGGGCGCAGGCGGCTCCTCGGCGGTGATCACGCAGACGGTAGTGTGGGTGGCGGTGGTGCCGCTGCTGGCGGCTTTGCTCGCACCGCGTTGGGTCGTCGAGACCCGCGGTCGACCGTTGCCGGAGTAGGCTCGCTGCCGGAACAAGAGGTCAACATCACCATGAATCGCCCAACCATAGCGGATCATGTCGCCGTCATGCCTCGCGCCTCCGCCATGCGCGCCGTCACCCTAGGCGTGACGGATCTCGACAAGGCACTACGCCTGTTTCGCGACACGATGGGCCTGCGCCTCGAGAGCGATCGCGAGGTGAGCCTGGAACGCCGGCACCTCTGGGGTCTTGAGAGCCAGGGTGGCGCCCGCCTCGTTGAACTCTCCTGCGCGGGCTACGCCACCGGGCGCCTGCGTCTGTTGCAACTCACGCCGCGGGCGCACGTGGTGGCACGTCTTGATACGCAGCTCGGCGGCCCGGACTCGCCGCTCGACATCGGGCCCAAAGCCGTCGATTTCTACGTACGCAGCCCAGCCACGGACGCTTGGCGCGAAATGGTTGCTGCCGGCTGCATCGCACGTTCGCCGCCGGTGCGGCACGTCATTGGCGACGTGGAAAGCGAGGAGTGCGTGCTGTTCGGTCCGGATGGCGTTCCGCTGCTGATCATGGTCGGCCATCGACATCCGCCCTCGCAGATGCGCGCGGGATCGCCGCACGGCAAGTACAGCGAGGTGCCCACCATCAGCGTCGTGGCCGGGGACCTTGCGGCAACGCGGCGTTTCTATGGCGAAGGGCTCGGCCTCGCCATCGGTACGGATGCCGAGACCCCGGCCGAGTTTCGCGACAAGGTCAACGAACTCGTAGGCATCCCGGCGGGATCGCGGGTCCACTTCCTGTTGTATCAGCAGGCCGATGAGCCGAGCGGCAAGATCCTGCTCGTGCATTTCGGGGCGCTGTCGCAGCGCAGGCTCGAGGGGCGGATGCATCCGCGACACCTCGGCGTCGCCCTCTTCCACCATGAGACGGCCGATCTCGATGGTCTGCATGCGCGGCTGCGCGGCCTCGATGCGAACGTCGTGGCCGAACCGCAGCAAGTGGACGGGGAGCGTGTCATGCTGGTGCGCGGTCCCAACGAAGAATTGTTTGAATTCACGGAGCGTCAATGAAAGCCTTGTTGAGCGAGCAGCCGGGTGGCCCGGAAACACTGGTGTTGCGTGAACTGCCTGAACCCCTGCCCAAAGCAGGCGAACTGCGCATTGCCGTAAAGGCCTGCAGCCTCAACTATCCCGATGCGCTCATGATCGAGGACAAGTACCAGTTCCGCCCGCCGCGGCCGTTCGCACCGGGGCTCGAGGTGGCAGGCATCGTCGAGCAACTGGGCGAGGGAGCGGCGGGATTCAAGGTCGGCGATCGCGTCTTCGTGCACACAACCCACGGAGGACTCGCAGAACAACTCATCGCCACGCCGAGCCAGTGCATGTCGATCCCGACGGCGATGCCCTTCGAGACGGCCGCAGCGCTGCTTCTGACCTACGGCACCTCGCTCCATGCCTTGCAGGATCGGGCGCAACTGAAGGCTGGAGAAACGCGAGCACTCGCGGCGATGTTCAAAGAAGCCTGCGGCGCCAAGGGTGCCGACGTGATCTACGACCCGGTGGGCGGCGAGTACGCCGAGCCCGCACTGCGCGCCATCGCCTGGGAGGGGCGCTACCTCGTGATCGGCTTCCCCGCCGGGATTCCCAAGTTCCCGCTGAACTTGCTGCTGCTCAAGGGCTGCGACGTGCGCGGCGTGTTCTGGGGTGCGTGGGTGGCGCGCGAGCCGAAGCGCCATCAGGCCAACATGCAGCGGCTGCTGGAACTCTATGCAAGCGGCGGGATCCGTCCGCGCATCTCGGCACGCTTTCCGCTCGCCGAGGGTGGTGCTGCGCTCACCACGCTGCTGCGCCGCGAGGCGCTCGGCAAGATCATCGTCAGCATGGAGTGATGCGGGAGGCGACGATGCCGATGTACAGCCTGATGTTCTTGACGTTCGCGCTCGCGCAACTCGGGCTGTTCGTCTGGCTGCTCGGCATCTACCGCCGCAGTCGCAACCCTGGCGCGCTGGTGCTGCTATTCCCGCAGTTTTTCTTGATCTGGGACAACCTGCGCGTCGCCGGCGGCATCGTGATCGGCTTCGGCGATCTGCTCTATGCGCTCAGCTGGCCGGCCTTCTGGGCGCACTGGCTATCAGGCTGCTGGCTGATCATCACCTGCGGCGCCATCCTGCGCCTGGCGAACTTTGAATTCGCGACGCGCAAATGGGTCATGGGCGGCTTCTGCATTTTGACGACGGCGCTCATGCTGCACGATCTGCCGCTGTTCTGGACCAAAGATATCTACCCGGTCTGCGAGTTCGACCTGATCCGCTACAGCGGCACGGTCACCGAGGCCAATCGCTGCAGCGCCACGCAAGCCTTGGTGCCAAGTGATGGCCCGCCGCTCGCACCGATCGTGACCTGCTTCGTCACCATCCTGGTCGGCGCGCTACTGTGGTTGCGGCGCGGCCTGCCTTGGCTCACGCTCGGCGGCATCGCCATGCTGCTGACGGTCGCCATCCCGGTGCTGAGCCGCAACAAGCTCGACAACCTCGGCGAGGTCTTCATCCACGGCGGTGCGATCCTGACGCTGTGGCAACTCACCCGTTTAGGTGATCGACAAGCTCGGTCAGCGTTGCCACTTCAAGATCAGCCCGCAGGCTGAACTGCGCGGGCCACTCACTCCCCTGCCGATTGACCCACGCGGCGCGGCAACCGGCTTCCAGCGCGCCCTGCACGTCGGCCTGCGGACTGTCGCCCACGTAGAGAATGTCCTGCGGGGGCAGATCGAGCGCCCGCGAAATGGCGAGGAAGGCCTCCGCATGCGGCTTGGCGTAGCCGACCGATTCGGCATTCAAGGTGACCTCGAAATGACTGCCGATCGGCATCGCGCCCACATCGGCATTGCCGTTTGAAAACGTGGCGAGACGAAATCTCTGCTGAAGTCGCCGCAGCGACGGCGTGACGTCAGCGTAGACCTCCACCTCATTGCGTGCGGCCTTGAACACGCCGAAAGCGGCCTCGCCCACCGCCGGATCGTGCGCGTGGCGCACAGCCAGCCGGCGCAGCGCTTCGGTGCGCAACCAGGTCATGTGGTGGGCGTGTTGCGGGTACTCGCGGGCGAGACTCATGCGCTCCTCCCACAACTCCTGCGGCCCAAAACAGGCCGCAAGGCGCGGGTGTTCGCGGGCAAGAAACTCGTGCATGAGCCGCTCCGCGCGTTGCAGCACGGGCTGCACCGGCCACAGCGTGTCGTCCAGATCGAAACAGACGGCTCGAACGCGCAGAGACATCGCTGATGGGGTCCTCGACTACAATGGGGTCCACCTTTTACCGACCCCGCCCCTGGAGCACAACCATGGCCGTCATTTCCCGTTGCACCCGCCCGCTGCTGACTGCCGCTCTGACGTGCATCGCCGCGGCGACTCTCGTGACGGCGCAGGCCGCGCAGGCCGCCACGCCCACCGCGCAGCAGGCCGCCAGCCAGGCAGCCAACCCCGCTGCGAACCCGGCGGTCGGCCGCTCGAGCGCGTTCACCCCGGAGGATCTCGTGCAATTGTCGCGAGTTGCCGATCCACGCGTCTCGCCGGATGGGCGTCTTGTTGTCTTCAGCGTGCGCGAAACCGACATGGCCGCCAACCGCGGTCGCACCGACCTTTGGCTGGTAGAGACGGGCAGCGCCGCGCCGGTGGCCCGTCGTCTGACGCAGCATCCGAGCGGAGACTCCTCGGCGCGCTGGGCACCGGATGGATCAGGTGTCTATTTTCTCTCGAGCCGTAGCGGCTCCTCGCAGGTGTGGTTCCTCAGCCTCTCGGGCGGTGAGGCGCA
>RGWK01000360.1 GCA_010029775.1 Gammaproteobacteria bacterium | reverse complement strand
GCATTCGAGCGCGAGGCCCGCCTCGTGCACCACGCGCAACACCTCCGGATGAGGGTTTGCCTTCATCGCGTAGGACACGCGCGCGATTGAGCCCATCGCTTTGAGCTCGCGACATCGCTCCCGCAGGGTGCCGCGATCGTAAACGTAGGCGCTGTCCCGATCGCGCATCAGTTCAAGCAAGCGCGCGCGTCGCGCTTGCCACCACGTCGGAGGTGCCTTGGTCGCGGTGCCATCGGGCGTAAACAACTGCGACCACGTCGGGCCGAGCACAAGATCATCGCGCACAGGCTCCACCAGCAGCTCGTGCAGACTCTCGACCAACCGATCGCCTTGATCCTGATCGACCACGAACGTCAGGTTCAGATCATTGGCCGCCTGACTGACAAGATAGATCCTGCGATCGGCGAGCAACTCCAGGGCACTGCCAAGTCGGTGCAAGATGCCGCGAATATTCTGACCGACCAGACTCACCGAGGCACACGGCCCGATCAGTTCGGCTCGGCAGAGCGGTGCGAGATCGCGTTGCAGTGCCGCGAGCGCCGAAGCATCGAGCGCATTGGCCTGCGGGTCGAGCGACACCGTCACGTTGGTCTCGGACGTCGACACTTGGTCCACCGACATGCCGTGCCGCTTGAACACCTGGAAGGCATCGGCCAGAAATCCGACCTGATGCCACATGCCCGGACTGTCCATCGAGACCAGAGTGACACCTTTCTTGACACAGACAGCCTTGACCTGTGCCAACTCGGATACCGGCGCTGCGCTGATGCGCGTACCGCGCATCGAAGGCGCCTGGGTCGCATACACAAAAAGTGGAATGTCGAATTGCCGCACCGGCAACAAGCAGCGCGGATGCAGCACCTTAGCCCCAGCGGTGGCGATCTCTTGCGCTTCGTCGTACGTCAACTCCAAAAGCTGTCGCGCCGTCGGGGTAGCACGCGGGTTGGCGCTGAACATGCCCGGTACATCGGTCCAGATCTCCAGCTGCCGAGCGTGCAGCAGTGCAGCCTGCAGCGCGGCATTGGGACGAAAATCGCACGTGGCCGAGAGGTAACTGGCTCGCTGGGTGGCCGCCTCCCGCGTCTCGGCTCGCAGCCAGTCGCGCGCATCAAGCCACCTCGCTGGTACGCCACGCGCCTGCAGATAGGCCTCGCCGATGGTGGTGGCGAGCAGTTCACCCATAGCCATCACCCGAGCGCGAGCGCGATCGTCGACGCCGCGAGCCGCCACAATCTGCTGCAGCTCCTCACCGAGCTCACGCCACCAACGATCGAGTGAATCAGGGCTCTCGATACCGAGTTGCGCAATGAGCGCCGCATGTCGGGCCCGCAGACCATCGAGCGCAGAAACGTAGTCACCGGCTACGGCGTCGCTTAGCAGGGTTTCAAGACGATCGGTGACTCCGCTCAAGGCCGAGTGGACGATCAGAACACGATCGCCCGCGGTGAGGCGCTGCTGCGCGATCGCGGCAATATTGGCCCAATTGGCGGCCGACGATACGCTGGTGCCGCCGAACTTTAGGACGACCCAGTCAGAGGCTCCAACCCGGGGCATGTGCGAACTCCCGTTGGCCTAGAGTTCGTCGTCGTAGATTTCGCGCAGGTCCTTGGCGAGTTTTTTATCCGCCAATACTTCCTCGACTTTGCTCCAGGCGGCCTTGCCACGTTTGCCGGGTACGGGTCGCGCACGGCGCTCTACCCGATCCAGGAAGCGGTCGTAGTCGTTATTCTCATCTTGATGGGCGACTTCGCCCAGCATGTCGTCGTCGAGCTCGAAGCTGTCGGAGTCGCGTTCGGATATCATTGCGATGTCAAAGCCTTTTAAATCAACGAGTTAGGCGTCATCAGTCGCCGCAGACGCGGGGACTATAACGAAAATTACCCGCCAGTCAACTCCGTCGTACAGCGTTGCGGACGATCACCGGGGCACCGCGAGAGAGACCGAGGACATCACAGGCCCTACCCTCTGCCACGGCGATTTCAAGCACCCCGAAGGAATTGACGAGTGCCATGCTTTGTCCGGGGGCCATATCCCCGTAGGTGCGCCGCAAGGACAAGACTTCGCGCCCGGCGTGGACGATGGGCTCCACCCAACCCTCGAGTAGGCGACTATCGATGTTGGTGATGAGATTTCCGAAGTGATCGATGGTGATGACGACGC
>RGWK01000359.1 GCA_010029775.1 Gammaproteobacteria bacterium | reverse complement strand
CCGCGCACGAGCAAGGCCCCGACCGGCACCTCACCCTGCGCGGCAGCGCGCCGCGCGAGCGCGAGCGCGCGCTGCATGTAGTCAGCATCAGAAGGCGGTGGCATGGCGAATCGATCAGCGGGCGTTAGCGCAGCTGCCTGTCAGCGCACCAGATGCCACTCGGTCTGGCGACCCGCCAGATAGAGCACGCGCTCGCCGTCGAACACGGCGCTTTGCTCGAGCTTCATCTGCACCCACTGACCGCTCCACTCCGGCACCTGCTGCTTGATGTTGCCCTCGATGGCATACACGGTGCTCGGATAAATCGGCCAATCACCCTGCACGGGCGTCGGGCCTTGGTTGTCCCACATGCCGATGGTTGGACCGGGTGCGTGACCAAAGTTGCCGAGCGCGTGCGAGTACAGACTACTCACCATGCCGGCCTTGTCCGCGGCAGCGCGCGTGCGGGCGAGCACCTCGTTGCCGGTGCGACCGGTGCGATATTCGGCGGTCAGCAGATCCTGCCAGCGATTGCCGGTGCGCATCGCCGCGCGCAGACCTTCCGGGGCCTGCGTCTCGCCGAGGCGCAACACGTAGCCCATCTCCTGCGTATCCGTGCACAGTTTCAGATAACAGATGCCGACATCCGTGTGCAGCACATCGCCGCGCTGGATCACGCCGCTCTCGCCGCAAAAGGGGCCATCGCGCTCGCAGTTGAGACCCGCGCGCTGCAGATTCACATCCGGAAAGAACCACACCGGCAGCCCCTGGGACTCGAAGCGCTCGCGGATGTACCAGGCGACGTCCTGAGTGGTCGTCACACCGGGTGTGATGACGCGTTCGCTGAACGCTTCGGCAATCACCGCCCGCGCCAGCGAGACGATATGCGGATAGATAGCGAGTTCACCCGGTGTACGCGTCTCGAGCCAGCGCACCACCAGCGATTCAGCCGGTACGAGGCGCGATTCAAACCCTGGCGGCAGCACCTCGAGCAAGCGCGTGTGCAACGCGTGGGTAAGACCGTCGGCCACCGGCCAATGGCGAGACACGTTGATGCCGATGCGGCGCGGGTTCTTCGCGGCGATCAGCTCGCCGAGTGCCTTCCACTGCGCCTCGAGATCGCCGCCCGCCCAGGCCGACTCGTAGGGTCCGCCGAGGGGGTAGCGATTTACCGCGAGGCGCTCGATCGTGCCGTCGCTCTTGCGATAAAACACCAGCATGGTGGTGCGTCGCGCTGCGAACGTCGGCTGCGGCACGAGCGTGAAGTACACAGGATCCTCGGCGTACTCGCGATTGAGCACGAGCCACATGTCGAGGTTCGCCTCGGCCATGAGCCGCGGCAGCAGTTGTTCCAGCCGCTCCCGCAGCAAGCGATTTTCGGGCTCGACCCGCTGCCGCGGCGGCAATACGTGCCAGTCCTCGAGCGCGCGTAGCGAACTGCCCTGTGCGAACTGTGCCTGCGCATTACCAACAAGGCAGGCCATCGCGGCCAAGCCAATCACCCAGGATGTTTTGGTCATTGGGATCCTCCGAATTCGAAGTGTAGCCGCCTGTCGGGATGCCGCCAGAGCAAGCCCGGCGCCTACACTCGCGGCCGAACTACCGGGCCGAGACTCGCATAGCCGCCCCGCCCCACCCGCGCCAGCGGATCGTAGGCCGCGACGTCGATCAGCAGCCGGCCCTGGGTATCGAAGCTCGCAATCTCATCCTGCACCCACACGCGCTCGATACGCAGGAAAATCAGCGTCTGCTCGGTATCGCCGATCGGCGTGAACTGGGTTGCGCGACAACCCATCGCCACCGGTGCCTCGCGAACACGAGGCAGCGGCCAGTCCCACTCGGCGAGTTCAAGCCCCGCGCGCTCCACTTCGCTGACACCCCACGGCAACTCGGCCGCCGTGTCTTGAACGGCCTGTGCCTGCGTGCTGCGGGCGATGTGCACCACACACAGCGGATCGCGGCGCAAATTGCGGTGCGTGTCCTTCAAGTGCCCGGCCATGCCATCACCCACCGAGAACATGAGCATCGGCGGCGCACTCGTCACGCCGTTGAAATACGAAAAGGGCGCGAGATTCCATCGCCCCGGCGCGGGCTGCGCAGCGCCGTTATCGCTCAGCACCCACGCGACCGGGCGCGGCACGATCAGCTGACTGAACGCCAGATACGCTTCGGTTTCGGACC
>RGWK01000358.1 GCA_010029775.1 Gammaproteobacteria bacterium | reverse complement strand
AGCCACCCGTGCGCGAACAAGTGGTGCATTTCGTCAACCGACGCATGCCTGCCGGACTACCGAAGAAAACGGCGCGGGCGCTGCTCGATATCGAAGATCGCGATTACGTGCCTGTGATCCGCGATCCGCGGCTGACCAGCGTAGACGCTGAAGCCGTGTTCTATTTCCCGGGGTGCGGTTCGGAGCGCCTGTTCTCGCAGGTGGGCCTCGCGACCCAGGCGATGCTCTGGCATGTCGGCGTACAAACGGTGCTGCCGCCCGGCTACCTGTGCTGCGGATACCCGCAGCGTGGTTCGGGCGACTTCGATAAGGCCGAGAAGATGATCACCGACAACCGGGTGCTCTTCCATCGTGTGGCGAACACACTCAACTACCTCGACATCAAGACGGTCGTCGTCAGTTGCGGTACCTGTTACGACCAGTTGCAGGGTTACGAATTCGATAAGATCTTTCCGGGCTGCCGCATCGTAGACATCCATGAGTTCCTCATGGAAAAAGGCGTGCGGCTCGATGGCGTGACGGGCGTACGGTACCTCTACCACGACCCGTGCCACTCACCGATGAAGCAGCACGAACCGCTGAAGGTCGTCAATCAACTGATGAATGCCGAGGCCAACGGCAAGATCGTCAAGAACGATCGTTGCTGCGGCGAGAGCGGCACCTTTGCGGTCTCGCGTCCCGACGTATCCACCCAGGTGCGATTCCGCAAGGCGCAGGAGATGCAGAAGGGCGCTGCGGCCGCGCGGGCCGACGGTTTCGATGGCCCGGTGAAGGTGCTGACCTCCTGCCCGTCCTGTCTGCAGGGCCTCGCACGCTACGAGGACGAGACGGCCCTCGATGCGGACTACATCGTGGTGGAGATCGCCAGACACATTCTCGGCGAGCACTGGATGCGAGATTACGTGACGCGCGCCAACGACGGCGGCATCGAACGCGTGCTGGTCTGACCCGTTTTGGCGGCGAAAGTCGCAATATCCGACTTGCCCGCTCCAAAGAGCCTTGCTGATATGCATATCATATGCATATCATCTCCCAGCTGATCGAGTTCGATCCTGCAAAAGACAAGCGAAACCGGTTGTTGCATGGGGTGTCGTTCGGTGATGCCGAAACAGCATTGCGAGACCCCTTGGCCCTCACCAGAGAAGATCCCGACGCCAGAGGCGAACAGCGATTCCTGACCCTTGGGCTGGACGCTCTTGGCCGAATGCTGGTTGTAGTCCACACGCCGAGAGGCGAGCGGGTTCGGATAATATCGGCACGAAAGGCCAGTCGTGGCGAAACGGAGCAATACAATGCGAAAGCACTATGATTTCAGTGAAGCCCGGCGTGGCGCGGTGCTTTCGAGCACAGGCAAAACCCGTATCACCATCATGCTCGATGATGACGTGCTCAGTCACTTCCGCAGACGCGGTGAACAACTCGGCGTGGGCTACCAGACACTAGTCAACGACGCCCTTCGACAGAGCCTCTCAGGAAAGAAAGCCGCGTCCCGAAACGCTCGCCCAGTAACCATTGGTGAGTTGCGACGGATCCTTCGCGAGGAACTCAAGGCGTCTTGAGGAGTTTACGGCCTGCTCCGGCGAGCCGACAGCGTGATAGCCCTTGCGTGCGGCGCCGCCCCATACCAGCACATCACCCGGCTCGAGGCGAATTTTGGTCGGCGATCCGGATCGGCGGGCACCGTACCAAAGAAATGTGGCGGCGGCACCCAGCGTCACGGACACGATCGGTTGCGAAAAGTCGCGCTCGTCGGCGTCTCGGTGCGCACCCATGCGCGCACCCGGCACATAGCGATTGACGAGACAGGTGTCCGGTGCAAAGAAATCACCGAATCCTGCGGCAGAGGCCGAGCCGCGCGCGAGCGTCGCGAACGAATCGGGCATTGGTGGCCAGGAACGGCCGGTGAGCGGATCAACCGTCTCGTAGCGATAACCACGCGCATCGCTGTACCAGCCGCAGGCGCCGCAACTTGTCATCGCGGCTGACATCGGCCGACCACCGGGAGTTTTCAGGTGCCGAAACGGCGCGGCGGCCGAGATACTCTCGACCGCCGCGTTGAGATCAGAGGTGGACGCCGCAAAGCCGTGCAGCAGCACGACCTGCGGCGCCACCTCGAGTGGCGCTGCCTCGATCAGAAGCCGACCGTCACCCGTCCGTAGA
>RGWK01000357.1 GCA_010029775.1 Gammaproteobacteria bacterium | reverse complement strand
CAGCACACGCCCGGCCTGGAGGCGGCGCTGAAGTGACGATGACGTTGTGGAACGGGTCCTGATGCATTCAGGCCCGTTCCACTGTTTCAGATGCCTAGTTCGTCGCGCAAGCGCTCTACTGTATCGTTGTCGACAAGCGGATCGCCCTTCGCGGCCGGGAACGGTCTGAATCCGTGCTGCGACTTCTCGGTCTGTGAGCGATCTGGGGCCGCTCCTGATTCCTCAAGCTTTTTCTTATCGCACATGGTCCATATTTTCTCGATCGTGATCGTGTCTGTCGAGGATAGAGGGTGCGCAGACGCCTGCGAGGCTGCTACGGTGTCGCCGTGAGCACCGAACCCGTCAGCGACGCCGACGCCCGTGCACGCGAGCAGTGGCAGCGCAACAAGTGGACGCTGGCCACCGATCTCGGCATGGCCGTGCTGTTCTTCGTGGTCGGCAAGATGAGCGAGAGCCTGGTCACGCCGGCGCTGGTCTGCGCGGGCGCCGGGCTCGCGCTGATCGTGGTGCAGCGCTTCGTGAAGGTCGACCTGCTCGGCGGCCTCGCGTTGTTCGGCGTCGCGGTGCTGTGCGTCTCGGCGGCGTTCGCGTGGTATTTCCAGGACGACTGGGCGGTCAAGATGCGCAGCACCATCGTCGGCGGCGGGGTCGCGGTGCTGATGTACAGCGATGCCCTCTTCAATGGCGGGCGCTATTTCGGCGGCCGACTCGCGCGCTTCATGCCGAACCCCATCGACCACCGGCGCATGGCGGCCGGTCTCGCGACACTCGGCGTGGTGATGGCGCTGCTCAACTGGGGCGTCGCCAAGTTCTTCTCCAAGGACACCTGGCTGCTCTACACGAGCTTCGGCGACACCGTCATCTCGGTGTTGCTGGCCATGGCCGTGATCCGCTTCGCCGAGCTGAAGCGCCCCGGCTGACCCCCCTCGACCGCCCGGCCCCGCCGGGGGCGGGCTTGACCTCCATTGCGACCTGTTCTTAAATACGAATGATTCCCATTTGCAACGGGGCATTCAAGTGCCTAAGTCGACAAGGGTTTTTTCCGCAATTGTCAGCATGCTGACATCTCCGTGGGCCGTGGCTGCCGAAGCCCTGCCTCCCGCCCCCGCCCCGGCCCCGAAGAACCCGATGGAGCGCATGAAGGCCGTCAGCCCCGTCGAGAAGATCCGTGAACCGAAACCGGTCGCCCCCGCCCCGGTCGTCCGCGCCGCGCCGGAAGCCCCGAACAAGCTGACCGCCAAGCGCGCCCAGATGGAGGAGCGCTTCACCGACCTGAAGGAAGAAGGCCGCCGTATCCGCGAGACCCTGATCGCCAACGACCCGAAGGCGGCGCAGGCCTACCAGACGATCTCCCAGCGCCCCGAATACCGTCAGCTGGTCGACCAGCGTCACCAGATCGAAGCCGCCTGGGCGACCGCGCCCGACAGCGAACGCGACGCGATGCTGGCGCAGATGAACGCCCTCCGCCAGCAAGGCATCGCGATGCTGCTGACCGAGATCCAGCGCGTGAACAGCCAGCCCGACGCCGGGACGACCTTGCAGCGCACCTCTCCGGGTACGCTGACGCCGAACTCGGGAGCGGCGCCCGCCCCGGCCCCCGCGCCGCCGGTCGTCTTCCAGTAAGCCGGCTCAGGAACCCCAGCTGAAACGCTCGGGCACCCAGGCGTATTGGTCGCCCTTAGGCACCACGGTGCCGATGCCTGGCCACGGCAGGTGGAAGCCGAAGGCCCGGCACTTCTCCTTGGCCATGCGCGTAAAGAGCTTCTTCCGCGTCTTGACCGCGGTCTCGGGATCATGGTCCATCGCGACGGTCCAGCCGACGTTGTCGAACATGAGCACGTGGTGATGCACGACGTCGCTGATATGCACGAGGGACTCGCCTTCGGAACGGATCTCGAAGCACGCGTGGCCGTCCGTATGACCCGGAGCCGCGATGATCGTCACGGCGTCGTGGAAAAGCTTCTGGCCGTCCTTGGCGATGACGAGCTGGTCCTTCAGGATATCGAAGTTGCGGCAGACGGTCTTCACCATGTTGGGCAAGGGCTTCTTGTCGCGCTTGGACTTGGAGAAGTCGGGATTCGGGCCGCGCCAGAAATCGTATTCTTCCTGGAGCAGGTAGATCTTGGCGTTCGGGAACGCCAAGATCTACCTGCTCCAGGA
>RGWK01000356.1 GCA_010029775.1 Gammaproteobacteria bacterium | reverse complement strand
TCGGCATCCAGATCCTTGAAGAGATAAATCGCCTGCAATGCGGCGACGGTAGTCATGGCCATACAGGATTCCCGTGTCGTGTCAGCGGAGCGAGCGTAACGTCGAGCGGCAGATCTCGAGGTGGGCGTCGTCGAGACGGCCACCTTGCGCGGCTTCAATCACGGTCTCCAGCACGAGGGCTGCCATTTCCGAACGCATGTGCTCATTGGCGATCTCGCCCCGAAGTTGCGCAATGAGCTTGTCGCGGGCGTCGAGTTCGCGGATCAGCGGATCCCAGTGCGGCGCGCGATGCCGCTCGAGCAGCGTTTCAATGACCTCGCCGTGGGTGCTGAGATATTCTGGATTGAAATTGCGCAAGCCGATGTTGCGCAGGCTCGGAATCTCGGCAAGGGTTTTTTCGGTGACCCTTTCGAAGCCCATACTCCACTGGCTGTAGAGCCGCTCGGTAATGGCCTCGCGTCGCAGCACCTTCATGCCGGTGTGGCGCGGGTCACGGCCGATCTTCTCCATCAACCCATCGACCACTGCCGCATCGCCCTCGAGCGTCTGCAGAAATGTGCCGTTGCCAAAGAGCAGCATGCCGGTGAGGCCACGGTCCGTGTTGTTGCGGTGGCACTGCGTTAGCAGGCCCAGCACGGCGTCGGGGGAGAGCGGGAGGGCTTCCTGACTGAGGTAGGTCACGCGGATCATGTCAAACACGGTACCCGATCATCTGGGCCCGCGAAAGGGGGCAGGGTTATCGGCGGGTGGCCGCTTCAAGAACCTGCAGGATGTTCTTGGGCGAGGCGGTTGCCGTTTGCAGCACGCTCATGCCGGACTCCAACAGCACCCGTTTCTTGGCGACGCTCGAGTACTCGACAGCAAAATCGGTGTCACGCACGCGCGAGCGGGAGGCTTCGAGGTTCTCCACCGTTTGGCGAAGGTTGGAGATGGTCATGCCGAACCGGTTGAGGGCCGAGCCCACATTCGCGCGGTAGTTGGCCACCTGCTCGATGGCGGCATCGATCCACTCCATCGCGTAGTTGGCGAAGAATTGGTCGGTCAGATCCACATCCTGTACGGACGTGCCGGTAATGCCGCTCGGCGGCAAGACCGGGGGAACGAGGCCCGTACTCGCCGAGAAGGTGATGTCGCCGAACACGCCGTCAGGTGCGACGTAGTTGATGTTCACGCGGCTCGCCTGGCCATACGATGGCGTGGTGCCCACCCCAAAGTTGGCGGCGCTGGTGCCTGTCGGGCCGGAATTGTAGAGCACCGTCAGAGTGCGGCCATCGAGTGCCCGGATATCCACACCGGTACCGGTTGAGGACGCGGTGATGCCATCGAGGGCTGAGGGGCCCAGGGCTTTTTTGGCATTGAAGGCGTTGACGAAGTCGGCGCGGAGCGCGGCGTTGCGCTGTGCCGTGGTCATGCTGGTGCTGAAGTTGGTGACGTTGACCTCGAAGCTCACGCCGTTGACCGAGAATTCCACATACGGGTCTAGTGCGGCGTAGCTGCCCGCGCTGTTGCTTGAGGTACCCGAAATAGAGTTCAGCGTGCCGGCGGTGAGCGGCAGGCCGAAGGCGGTGGTGCCGAAGTTCGCGAGGCCAAAGGCTTTGGCGGCCTGCGCGGCGGTGAGCACGGTGCCATCGATATTGGCTGCCGTGGACACAAACGCCGTTGTGAAGTTGGCGGCGGACGTCAGGCGCACGCCAGTGGCACCGTCGTTGATGGCGGTGACGCCCGTGACCGCTGTTTGAGCGTTGATGGCGGCTACGGCGGCAGCACGGTTGTTGGTTGCGTTGTTGGTGGTGTTCACCGAGATCGTGGTGCCATTGATGGTGAACTGCGTCACCCCCGCGTTGAACACACCGCTCGGGTTGGCGGTCTGGCCGAGTGCGCCGAGTCCGAGTGCCTTGGCGGCTTCAGTGCCCGTCAGGTTGGTGCCATCGACCGTGGCATCGCTAGAAACGAAGGCCGTAGTGAAACTGCTCGACGAAGTCAGACGTACACCCGAGGCTCCGTCGTTGACGGCCGTGACGCCGGTCGTACCCGTCTGCGCATTGATGGCCGCCACGGTGGCGCTGCGGTTAGCGGCAGCATCGTTCGTGGTATTGACGACGATGTTGACTCCGTTGATCGACACCGTGGTGTTGCCACTGGCGAACACGCCCGAGGGGAAGCTTTGGGCTTGACCACTGATGG
>RGWK01000355.1 GCA_010029775.1 Gammaproteobacteria bacterium | reverse complement strand
GCGCCCGAGCCGCACGATCTGGCGGCCTTGCACGCGGAGGCCGTGGCCGCCACGCAGGCCGCGGTGCGGGGGCACGAGCGCGACCTGGCGGCGGTGGTGCGGGGCGCGCTGCCGGCCGCCGAGCTGGACGCCCGCACGTGCCTGGCCGCCGCCGCGCTGGCCACCGCCGCCGGGGGGTGCGGCGACGAGGCGACGGCCGCCGCGCTGGCACGGGCGTTGCAGTCGTGCGCGGCGTCCCTGGTGGCGGCGCATGGCGGGACTTGCTGAATTGCTGAATTCTTTTCTGTGTAATGTGCAAATGGCTGCTACCGGTGCCGTTGTCGCCGCCGTCGTCGTCGCCGTTGCCGTGCTGGCGCTGGCAGTGGTGGTGCGCAGACGCGAGGGGTTCGTGGCCGGGCCGGTGGACCGCAAGGTGCGCGACGCGGCGACGGCCGTCACGCAGGACGCGCGGAGCGTGGGGTGCTCGTACGTCGTGGAGCTGCTGTCGGAGGTGCAGGCCAGCACGTGGGCCCGGAAAAGCGACAAGGTGCCGTGCGCCGCCGTGACGGACCGCCTGCGCCGCCTGCAGAACGCCATGGAGGCGAGGGTGCAGGCCAGCAAGCTGGGTCCGCGCACCAGGGTGAAGATGCTGCAGTACGCGCAGGAGACGATGGACGCGGTGCGGGCCGCGTTTGCGCCCTTGTGCCGCAACGGCACGTTCAGCGTCGCCGACGCGGCGGCCGCGTTGGCCGACCTGCGGGCCAGGTGCCCCTTGTTCAAAGCCAAGGCAACGGCCAAGCCGGCGAGCAAGGCAACGGCCAAGCCCAAGTCCAAAACAAAGGCAACGGCCAAGGCAACGGCCAAGCCGGCGAGCAAGCCCAAGTCTAAAACAAAGGCAACGGCGAAGCCACAGCTCAAAACAAGGTCCAAAACCAAACCGGCGGCCAAGGCACAATGACTTCAAGTCCGCGCTGGCAATCGCCGTTTCATGAGCTTGGCGGCGACCTTGGCGACGACCTTCCGACAGTCACGGGTATCGTTCATGTCCATCCACATGTTCAAAAGGGTGTCGTCGTCCGCGACGCTCTCGGGGACGAGCGTGCGTGCCGCCGCGACGAACACGCCTTCGTCGTCGCAGGTCTCGCGCTTGAGGTCGTACGTTTTCAACGCTTTTTCAAAGACGTGGAAACGGCTCTGCGGGAACCGATGCCGAAGATCGCCGACCAGCTTGGCGAGCTGAGCGCGCACGTCCACCTTGGCGACGCGCTTCGCCTCCGAGAAATCGATCACGCGCACGCGCCACGGCCGCAGGTCGATGCCGATGTTGCCGGCGTGGACGTCGCCGTGGTCGATTCGCAGGCGAGCGAGCTTTTCCAAGGCGTCCAAAATTTTGTTTTGTTGGACCGTGGTCAGCGTCAGCTTGGACGACAAGTAGGCGTCCAAGGTAGTGTCGACGCGTTCCATGACGATGATGCACCCCGCGCCGCACTTGGAGTACACGATGTGCGGGGCCAGACCCGCGCGGGCCGCGGCCTGCTGCAGCTGCGCTTCTCGCACCGCCGCTTGCAGATTCCTGTGGACCACTTTTGTGACGTACCGACACGTCGAGTTGCAGCAGGTCTCGTACACGTCCCCCGCGACGCCTCTGCCAATCTGCCTTCCGGTGCTGCACTTCAACGACGTCTTTCCGCGACGAAACACCGCGCTCGCCATAGAAGTTACCAAACTTTTTTTTTTGGTAAAAATCTTTTCTGGCAGCTACTGAAACATGGCACCAGGCACGCCGGGCAAGCCGAGCGTTCCGCGCAGCGCGGCGTTCCGGGCGCGCAACGTGGCCCTGGTGGCGCGGTTGACAAAGTCGACGAACGCGCTGGGTTGTGATTTGTTGGCGGACTACATTTCGTCCCTGGACGCCATGGTCAAGGACAAGGACGCGGTGCAGTGCACGCAGTTTTACGCGGCGGCCGACCGCCTCGCCGCCGCGGTGAAGGCGGAGGTGCTGGCGGTGATCGCGGTGCTGCCGGCAGTGACCCCGGCCGTGCGTGCCAGCATCGATTCGCTGGACACCAGCCTGCGGGCGTTCGTGAGGCAGGTGGCGGCACCGCTGTGCCCCAAGAACAAAAAGGTGTTCAAGGCGGCCGACCTTCGAGCACGCCTCTTTGTCATTCGACAGATGTACTGCGTGCAGCCGACGCCCAAGCCGACGCCCAA
>RGWK01000354.1 GCA_010029775.1 Gammaproteobacteria bacterium | reverse complement strand
AACGCCAGGGCGCTCGCGAACGCAGAGCGGATCGAGGCGCTGGCCGAGAAGGTTGAGGCCGAGCAGATGGACCCGAACGCGGCGAAGGTCGCGATGGGCGCGAGGCAGTGGCTCGCCGAGCGAATGGACCCGAAGCGCTGGGGAAACAAGATCCAGCAGGACGTGAAGATCACCGACACGACGCAGCTGCACTTGCAGGCCGTGCGCGATTTGATGCGGACCGTGAGCGTCGTGGAGCCCGAAAAACTGACCTCTGACACTGACGCGTCAGCGTCGCCGGCCGCGCGCGATTCATCAGTGTAATGTTATAACATAACACTTTTTTATGCATAAAAACCCGCATAATCACGCGCCGCGCAAAACGCAACTCGCGCAAGTCATTGATTCGCAAGGGATTATGCTGCGAAGTGCGTATAATACCCATTATGTAAAGTTGACCATCAGGCGGTCAGTCGATGCGTAAGTCGTTGATTCTCAAGGGATCAGCGGTCGCGACCGCCCGCGAACCCCCCCCCGGTGGGTGCCGCCGCCGGGGGCGGGCGCTGGCGTAACCCCACACAGGCCAACCCGAAAAAATGCAGAACCCGTACCTAGACTTCGTTAAACGCTACCACGCGGCCCCTGTGGCCTTCGTGGAGGAGGTCCTAGGCGTCACCCCAGACCCGTGGCAGAAGACGCTCCTGGGCCTCCTGGCTGCGGGAGAGCGCAAGATCTCCGTCCGCTCCGGCCACGGCACCGGCAAGTCCACCGTCGCGTCCTGGGCCATGCTTTGGTTCATGCTCACCCGCGTCCCCGTCAAGGTCGTCGTCACGGCGCCCACGGCCAGCCAGTTGTTCGACGCCCTCTTCGGCGAGTGCCGCCGCTGGGCCAAGCTCCTACCCCCCGCCGTGGGGGAGTTGCTCGAGATCAAGTCCGACCGGATTGAACTAAAAGCCAGCCCCGAGGAGTCGTTCATCTCCGCCCGCACCAGCCGCGCCGAGCAACCCGACGCGCTGCAGGGTATCCACGCCGAGTGGGTGCTGCTGGTCGTGGACGAGGCCCCCGGCGTATCGGAGGCGGTCTTCGAGTCCGCGGGCGGCAGCATGTCGGGCCACAACGCGACGACGCTCCTCCTCGGCAACCCCACCCGTACCCAGGGGTATTTTTACGACACCTTCCACCGTCTCTCCGGCGAGTGGAAAAACCTGCACGTCAGTTGCCTCGACTCGCCCCGGGTGAGCGAGGATTACGTCAGGGAAATGTCGAGCCGCTACGGCGAGGGGTCGAACGCCTACCGGGTCCGCGTGCTTGGCGAGTTCCCGGTCGCCGACGACGACACGCTCATCGGCCTCGAGCTGGCGCAGGGCGCGATCGACCGCGACGTGGTGCAAAACCCCGGCGCGCCGATCCTCTGGGGCCTTGACGTGGCGCGCTTTGGCACCGACTCTTCGGCGCTCTGCAAGCGCCAGGGAAACGTCGTCCTCGAGTCCGTCAAGACGTGGCGCAACCTGGACCTCATGTCGCTGACGGGGGCCGTGCTGCACGAGTACGAGTCGGCCGACTACAAGGACCGCCCCGCCGAGATACTGGTCGATAGCATTGGCTTGGGCGCGGGTGTAGTCGATCGATTACGGGAGCTCAAGCTGCCGGCGCGTGGGATCAACGTCGGCGAGTCGCCCGCCTTCAAGGGCCAGTACGCGAACCTGCGCGCCGAGCTCTGGGGCAAGGCGAAGGCGTGGCTCGAGGCGCGGGACTGTAAGCTGCCGCGTGACGAGCGGCTCGTCAATGAATTATCCTCGCCGCGCTACTCGTTCATGTCGAACGGCAAGCTGAAGCTCGAGAGCAAGGACGACATGAAGCGCCGCGGGCTTGTCTCGCCCGACGTGGCCGACGCCTTTGTGCTGACCTTTGCGAGCGAGGCGGCGACAGGTGGCGGCGCCTATGCGCCGACGTGGACCAAGCCCGTTAAGCGACAGATTCGGGGGGTGGTATGAGCATCGAACACTTAGGCGGCTACATCCCAGAGGGCGACCGCGCGACGTGGATGCCCGATATCTGGGGCTACCTCGCGCTGACCTACGACATCAAGTCGGTGATCGACATCGGCGCCGGGATGGGCCACAACATCCGCTGGTGGCACGATTTAGGCTTTGACGCGCGCGGCGTCGAGGGCCACCCGATCGCCTTGGCCGAGAGTCCCGTCAAGGAGAT
>RGWK01000353.1 GCA_010029775.1 Gammaproteobacteria bacterium | reverse complement strand
TACCCGCCAAGGAAAAAAACTGTCTGCGTGATTTCATGTCGCAACCTTGATTCGCGTTAGTGTCCTGCCGCATCGGCCGCAGCCGGTGCGCGCATGAGCGAGTCTGCCGTGCCTGCAGTCGGGCGACCGACGATGGCCGACTGCAGGGCCGCCTCGGCGAGCCAGAACTGCTGCTCGGCGCTGATCACGGCACGCACGGTGTCGATCTGGTCACGCGCATCGGCCAGCAATTCGAATACACCGATCAGCATGCCGTTGTAGCGCAGCAGCGTCTCTTCGGAGATCACCGTGCGCAACGGCAACAACTGTTCACGATGGTGACGCGCCAATTCGTAGGCCGTCAGGTAGCGCACATAACTCTCGCGCGTCTGCGAGCCCGCCTCGCGCAACGTCGCCTCCAGTTGCTGCGCAGCGGCAAGCGAGCGGGCGCGAGCGCCTTGTCGCTGCAACCCACCCCAGTCGAACACCGGCAAGCGAAGATCGACCTCGAAGCCGCGCGCACCGTCACCCGCTTCGCGACGCAAGCCAAGTTCGATATCGGTGCGACTCGTCCATTCACCGAGCCCCTCGGCGCGTAGGGCGCCGCGCAGCTGCGCCTCGGCCAATTGCACATCGAGCCGGGCATCCGAGACCACCTCACTCACCTTCGCGGCGTCAAGCGCCGCGCCAGGTAGGTCGGGTAGCCGCTGTGGCAACTGCAGCGTCTCGGCCTGCACTGCGTCGAGCCCCAGTTTGCGGATGAGTTGCTCACGGGCGACGCTCGCGGCTTGCCTGGCGAGCGCGTGTGAGGTCACGGCCTCCGCCTCGTAAGCCTGCTGACGGGCACGGGCGATACGATTGAAGTTGCCGGCCGCCTCCATCCGCCGTGCGAGTTCGGCACTCGCCTGGGCACTTTGCAGAATGCGCTCGGCGTAGGCCGCACTTTGAGCGCTCGCGACGGCATTGACCCAGGCTTGCCGGATTTGCGTGACTTCATCGACCACCGCCGCCGCCAACTGCAGCTCCGCTGCCTGCCGCGATTCTGCCGCGAGACGTTGCCGCTGCGGCAAGGTCAGAAGCTCGAGCACTCCGAACGAGAGCATCCGAGAGATCTCGAGGTGATCCTCGGAGCGCATGCGCTCGTAGTTGAACCAAGGGTTACCGATTCGTCCCGACTGCGCGGCAGCGGTCGCCTCGGCCCAGTGACGGGCGACCAGTGCCTGCATCGCGGCACTGTTGAGCATCGCCACGCGCACCGCCTCGGACTGACCGAGGGGCTGCGCCAACAGTGCTTTCACAGCCTCCCGTCGGTCCTCAACCTTCTGTACCTCGCGCAGGAATTGCAGTGACTCGGTGCCGAAACCCGGCACCTTGCGGTCCAACTGCCTCACCGACTGCGCAGGGTCCACGGTGACGCACCCACCGACCAGCGCGCAGGCCGCTGCAACGGCAAACGCAACCGTGCTCCTCACCCGTCTCGCGACCGGTGTCATGGCATCGAACTCCTTTTGAAGTTTATTTCTTAACCGATTTGGCTGCGGCTTTGGCAGCCTGGGCGATCAGTTTGTCTTCCGGAGTACGGCCCGCGCGTAGCGAAAATCGTTCCTCGAACAACGCGGACTTCGAGCCCTTGCGGTACCACGTGACCACCATGGGGATACCGGCAAGCCGAAACAGTCCGAGCTGGGGGCACCGACGGTGGGTTTCCGCGGCAAGCTCGCGGATCCGCTTGACCGACTCGCGAGTATCCAGGGTGAGATCGAAATTCAGCTGCTCGAACTTCGGTTGCAGATGAAGATCAAAGAAAAATCCGCGAATGTCGATCAAGGAACGCAGCTTCGTGGCGAGACCCTGATGCTTGAACTTCTGGTCGCGGGCCACCACCGCGATGGTGATCGAGGTGCAGCCTGCCAGGGCCGCAAGCTGCGCATGCACCGGGGTCCAGCCGCGCGAGCGACCGCGCAACTCCGGCGGATCGCCAATGTCGAAGCCCTCGGGTTCATCGAACATCAGCGAAGGCTGGCCTTCGAAGAACCCCTCAACGCGCATCTGTTCGTGTGACACGGTGGTCACATCGGAGATGCCGATGTAGGCGGGATAGGCTTGCTGCTCTTTCATGTCAGACCTCCGGTCATATCAGACCTCCGGTGGGTAAAAGCGCGCGATAGACGACATCGCGCATCATCAACACGGGATCGTCGCCGTCAGGACCCAAGTATTGTGTCATCACTACGGCACTG
>RGWK01000352.1 GCA_010029775.1 Gammaproteobacteria bacterium | reverse complement strand
ATGGACCGCAATTTCTTCCGCCGCGTCGAAATCGCCTTTCCTGTCCGTCGCCCGAAATACCAACAGAACATCCTGCGTGATCTCGAAACCTACCTGCGTGACGACACGCAGGCTTGGGAGCTGGATCGAGACGGTGGCTACCGACGGGTCGAGGGCGTTGCTGGCGAGCGGAACAACGCGCAGGGCGAGTTGATGGCGGCCTACACCGCCGGCAGACCCCTCGAAGAGTAGACGCGCAAGCGAAGATCTGCTGCGCGCAGCAGGTCGATTTCCTGACTGAGGTCGGCGACCGTGAGCGGATGCTCGCGCAGCCAACGCACCGGAAAACGCATCTCTAGCGTACGGCCACGCGCGATCAGTGTCAGTTCAGGCAGCGGGGCACGTCCGCGACCGCGATGCAGCAGCACAGCGATGCGCAGCAGCACGATCAAAAAAATACTCCGCTTGTCCCAGCTCGGCAGCAGTTGATCGAACCCCTCGAGCGAGAGCTTGCGACGATGACCGCCGACGAGTCGCGCCAGGATGCGCTGCTCTTCGCGGGGAAAGCCCGGCATATCGGCATTTTCCAGCAGGTAAGCGCCGTGCTGGTGGTAGCGCGAGTGCGACACGTCGAGGCCGATCTCGTGCAGGCGCGCCGCCCAGGCGAGCAACTGTTCTGCAAGCGGATCGTCGAGCTGCCACGCGTCGGCCACTTGCGCAAGAAACCCCAATGCCGTGCGCTCGACTCGCTCCGCCTGCGCCGGATCAACGTGATACCGGGCTTGCATCGCGCGCACCGTGCGCTCGCGCGCATCCTCGCGCGTCAGTCGCCCGACCAGATCGTAGAGCAGTCCGTCGCGCATCGCGCCATCGGAGACCTCCATGCGCTTCACGTCGAGCACGTCGAACACTTCGCACAGGATGGCAAGTCCGCCCGGAAACACCTGGCGACGATCGTCGTTGAGCACTGCAAGCGGGATATCGCGGACGTGATCGGCGCGCAGGATCACCTCGATGACCGCCTCCAGGCCCTCGGGCGTGATCGCCTGGGCGAGTGGGTCGAGTTCGCGGATGGCATCGCCGATGGCCTTGACCGAGCCTGAGCTGCCCACGGCCTGCACCCAACCAACCTTACGGTACGCCTCCTCGATCGGCTCGAGTTCGCTGCGCGCCGCGACGCGGGCGCGGGCAAAGCGCTTCGCCGACAATTTGCCGCCCGCGAAAAATCGCTCGCTGAGCCCGACGCAGCCGAGCTCCGTACTCTCGAGCTTCAGAGGCGTGAGATCCTCGCCGATGATGAGCTCCGTGCTGCCGCCACCGATGTCGACCACGAGTCGTCGGCCGCTACCGCTCGGCATGGTGTGCGAAACGCCCGAATAAATCAGGCGTGCCTCCTCCATGCCAGAGACGATTTCGATCGGGAAACCCAGCGCCGTGCGCGCCTTCTCGAGAAACGATTGCTTTCGGTGGGCGCGGCGTAGCGCATTGGTGCCCACCACCCGAACCTTGTCCGGGTGGATCTCGCGCAGGCGCTGGCCGAAGCGTTCGAGGCAGGCGATCGCGCGAGCGGCCACGTCACGATCGAGCCGCCCCTCCTCGTCCATGCCGGAGCCAAGTCGCACGCTCTCGCGAAGCCGATCGATGACGATCAACTGGCCGTGGGTGTAGCGTGCCACGACCATGTGGAAACTGTTGGAGCCCAGATCGACCGCAGCCAGTAACTCGGGGGCCTCTCGAGCCATGCTCCGCGTCACCTCACCACCGCCGCAGCCGACAGATCAGGAGCGCAGTACGTCAGGCGGCGAATGAGGAGCCGCAACCGCAGGTCGTGGTGGCGTTTGGGTTACGGATGACGAACTGCGCGCCATCAAGACCTTCGCGATAGTCGATTTCCGCCCCGGAGAGGTACTGGAAACTCATCGGGTCGACGAGCAGTGTGACGCCGAGGTTTTCGATCATCGTGTCTCCGTCCTGGGCCTGCTCGTCGAATTCGAAGCCGTACTGCAAGCCCGAGCAGCCACCGCCCTGCACGAACACCCGCAACTTGAGGTTCGGATTTCCCTCGCCGTCGATGAGCGAACTCACCTTGCGGGCAGCCGCGTCGGTGAACACGAGTGCCGGAGGCATGTCGAGCGGAAGGTCGTCGGCAGTGATAGCGGCGGTCATAGCGGTACTCATGAGGTTCATTCTAGGTTTCGACCGGACGAGCGTCAAAAGGTTGCGGAATCAGCTTACCCTCGAC
>RGWK01000351.1 GCA_010029775.1 Gammaproteobacteria bacterium | reverse complement strand
AGCGCCGTGGCTCGCGAAGCGCGGGCACGCGGCAAACGCCTCGCCGCGCATGCGCACGGAGCGCGATCTGTGAAGGAAGCCATCCTCGCCGGCGCCCACACCATCGAGCATGCCTCGCTGATCGATGAGGAAGGCCTGCAGCTCGCCCGCGAACGCGGCGTGGCACTCGCGATGGATGTATACAACGGCGATTACATCGACACCGAAGGCCGGCGCCAAGGTTGGCCCGCGGAGTTTCTACAGAAGAATCTCGATACCACTGAAGCACAGCGTCAGGCGTTCACGCGTGCAGTGCAGAGTGGTGCACCGATCGTCTTTGCGACCGACGCCGGCGTGTTTCCCCACGGGCTCAACGCCCGTCAGTTTCGCATCATGGTCGAGCGGGGCATGACGCCGATGCAGGCCATTCGTTCAGCGACCGGTATCGCCGCGGAGTACATGGACTGGGCGGATCGGGTGGGCGCGCTGGCTCCGGGGCGCTACGCGGATCTTGTCGCCGTACGCGGCGACCCGCTCGCCGACATCACGCTACTTGAGCGTGTGGATGTGGTGCTAAAGGGCGGAGAGCCCGTCAGCCGAGCACCCGCGCGCACAAACTGAGCAGACTCTCGGGGAGTAGCCCGAGCACCAGCACCGCCAAGGCATTCAGGCCGAGCGCCAAACGAACCCCCGGATGGGACTCCGTCGGCGGGGCTGCAGCGTTCGGCGCATCGAAGTACATGAGCTTGACGACGCGCAGGTAGTAGAACACGCCGATCACCGACACAGCGGCGGCAAACACCACGAGCGCCAAATGGTTGGAGGCCCACAACGCTTCGAAGATCTGCAACTTGGCCCAGAAGCCAACGAAGGGCGGGATGCCGGCCGTCGAGAACATCAGCGCCATCATCATGAGCGCGAGCAGCGGATCACGCGAGTGCAGACCCTTGTAGTCATCGAGCTCATCGGCCTCGAAACCGCGCCGCCCCGCGAGCAGAATCACGCCAAAAGACCCCAGCGTCATGATCACGTAGGTGATCGTGTAGTAGAGCGCCGCCTCGTAGCCCTGCTCCGTACCGGCCACAAAGCCAAGTAGGATGAAGCCCACGTTGCCGATGGCGGAATACGCGAGCATGCGCTTCAGGTTGGTTTGCGCAATCGCGATGACGTTGCCGAGCAAGGCCGAAAGCACCGCGAGGATCGCGAGCATCTGTGACCAAGTGTCGACGATATTACCGAGACCACCGGCCAGCAGCCTGAACGCGAGCGCGAACGAAGCAATCTTCGGTGCCGTGGCCACGAAGAGGGTCACAGCCGACGGTGCGCCGTGATACACATCCGGCACCCACATGTGGAATGGCACTGCGCCGAACTTAAAGGCGATGCCGACGACCACGAACACGACGCCCATGATAAGCCCGAGCGAGGGCTCGCCCTGCAACGCGACCGCGAGCTCAGAGAACAGCAAGGTTCCGCTGAGTCCATACACCAGCGACATGCCGTAGAGCAGACAGCCCGAAGCGATGGCCCCTAGTACGAAGTACTTCATCGCCGACTCGGCAGCGACACCCGAATCCCGATCTGTGGCCACCAGCGCGTAGAGCGACAGTGCCAGCAGCTCGATTCCCATGTACATGGTGAGCAGACTGCCCGCCGAGATCATCACGAAGATCCCGAGCAGCGCACTCAACACCAGCACGTAGTACTCGCCCTTCGCGAGGCCTCGGGCCTCGAGGTAGTGTCGCGAGTACAGCAACGCCACCGCCACGAACAGAAAACACAGCAACTTCAGCAGCGTGCCGAGCGGATCGGCCACGTACATCCCGGAGAACAGCTCAACCGGAGCGCTCACCTGGGCATAGGCGAGCGTCAGCGCAGCGCCGACGGCCAAGGTGATCAGCGTGAGGGTCGGCGTGATCCGCGCCGCGGCCTTACCCGCGAACACATCGACCAGCAGCACAACGCAGATGGCCGCGGCCAGGTAGATCTCGGGCAGTGCCGGAACAAGCGAAGCGAGACTGAAAGTCGGTGTCATGTCATCCCCTGATCACAGCGGCAGCTTGCTCGTGACAATCTGTTCAACGAGGTGACGCACGGACACCTGCATGATCTCCAGCAGCGGCGCGGGCCAGAGGCCCAGCAGCAGCACCCCCACCGCCAGCAGTGCGAGCACGAAGAACTCCCGTCCGTTGAGATCCTCGAGCGTTGCCACCTGGTCGTTACCCACGGGACCGAATACCAC
>RGWK01000036.1 GCA_010029775.1 Gammaproteobacteria bacterium | reverse complement strand
TACGGTGCTGCGCCACGCAGGGCGCGAATGACAGCGGAAGGATCGGCTCGGTGCATGATCATCGGTAGGACACTCCAGGCAGGGGCGAGTTCAGGCGAGCAGACGGTGCAACACCGCCATCTGCGCCGTCAGTCGGTTGTGAGCTTCGCGCAGCACGACGCTGCGCGGACCATCGAGCACTTCGTCAGCTACGGCCACGTTGCGGCGCACGGGCAAGCAGTGCATGAACTTGCAATCCGCTTCCGCAGTGCCGAACCAGTCTTCCCGCACGCACCAGTCGCCGAGGTTTGCGCGCAGCGCGGCATCACCGGCTGGGTCGCCATAGTGGGTGGTCGAGCCCCATTCTTTGGCATAAAGCACATGGGCGCCGGCGAGTGCTTCGCCGCGGTCTTGAGTTTCGCGAACGGACCCGCCCGAGGCTGCTGCGGCCGCATGCGCCTTGTCCATGATTTCGCGTGGCAGAGCAAAGCCCTCGGGCCGCAGCACTACAACATCCATGCCGCGTTGCGCGGCCATGTGCACCGTGGCAGCCGGCACGGCGATCGGCGTCACGCGCGGATGGTTTGCCCAGGACAGCACGAACTTGGCGCGCTGCGGCACGCCGATGTCATCGAGGGTCTTCCAGTCCGCCAGTGCCTGGCAGGGATGATTGACCGCCGACTCGAGATTGATGAGCGGCTTGTCGACCACGCTCGCCATAGCCTTGAAATTGGTTTCGGCCAGATCATGGCGCAGGTCCTTGCCCTCAGCGAAGGCACGGATGCCAAGTGCATCGGCATAAGAGGCGAGCACCGGCAGACCTTCGCGGACGTGTTCGGCCGCCGCGCCGTTCATGATGGCGCCGACTCGCGATTCGAGTTGCCACGTGCCCTGCCCAGGGGTGATCACGAACGACGAACCGCCAAGTTTCATCATCCCGACCTGAAACGAGGCGAGGGTGCGCAGTGACGGGTTGAAGAACACGAGTCCGAGAATCTTCCCGGCGAGTGCACGCGGCTCCGGATGCTGCTCCAGATGTCGCGCGAGCGCGAGGAGATCGAGGATTTCCTCACGCGAGAAGTCGGCTAGATCGAGAAAGCGTTTCATAAGTCCTTCAGCGCATCACGCAGGATGTCGACATGTTCTTCCTTGAGGATGTACGGCGGCAGCAGGCGCAGCACGAAGGGGTCGGCACTCGTGCCCACGAGGATGTCGCGCTTCAGCAGTTCCTGCTGGATGTCCTTGGCGGGTCGCACCATGCGCAAGCCATGCAGGAAGCCGCGCCCCTGATGACCACCCACAGGTCCTACCGTGCAGGTCTCGCGCAGGTATTCGGACACCCGCCGCACATTGTCCATGAGGTTCTCGGTTTCGATCGCAGCGATCGTTGCCTCGATGGCGGCGCAAGCCATCGGGCCGCCACCGAAGGTGGTGCCAAGTCCCTCGACTTTGAGCGCATTCGTCACATGCGGGCTCATCAGCAGCGCCCCGCAAGGGAAGCCGTTGCCGAGCGCCTTGGCCGTGGTAAGCATGTCCGGCATCAAGGTGTAGAGGTTGGCCGCGAACGGCCAGCCGCTGCGGCCCATGCCGATCTGCACTTCGTCAAAGATCAGCATTGCACCGACTTCGTTGCAGCGTTTGCGCAGGGCTTCGAGGAACTTGGCGCCCATGTCGTAGGCACCGCCGACGCCCTGCACCGGCTCGACGATTACCGCGGCGGTGTTGCGGTCGATCTTGACCGGGATCGCATCGATTTTGCCGCGTGGAATAAATGAGGCGGCGAACGGCATGCGCGGAAACTCGTACCACTTCTGCGCAGCACCCCACGTGACGGCGCCCGCGGCCGCCGTGCGCCCGTGGAAGGAGCCTTCGATCGCAACGACGCCAGTGCGGCGAGTTACGCGGAACGCCATTCGCAGTGCGTTTTCGTTGGCTTCGGCCCCGGAATTGACGAAGAACACGCTGTCGAAATAATCGCCGGCAAATCGGACGAGATTGGCCGCCGCGCGCACGCGCACCGCCATGGGCACAGCGTTGCTCTGGAAATTGCATTCCATCGCCTGCTTGGTGATGGCGCGCGTCCACCCCGGGTGCTTGTAGCCGAGTGCAGCCACCGCATGTCCGCCATACAGATCGAGGATCTTGCGACCGTCCGAGGTGTGCAGCCAGACGCCCTCGGCGTCGACCACATCCATGGGGTATTGCGCGAAAACCGGCGCGAGCCGGTTCGGATATTCTTCTTCGGAGCTCATGTCCATCCTGCTGCGGGAGCCGTCAAGCCCGCGGTTTCCGGCAGATCGAACAGGCGGTTCATCCATTGCACGGCGCCGCCTGCAGCACCCTTGTTGAGATTGTCGATGACACAGGTCACGGCAACGGTCCGTCCGTTGCTGGCAACCGACAGGTGCGCGTAATTGCTGGCGACGATATCTTTGAGTCGCGGTGCCGAGTCGAGCACCCGTACGAAGGGCGAGTGTGCATAGAACTCGCGCAGTTGAGCGAGAACACTTGCCGTATCGGGCGGTGTGCCGACGGTCGCCTTCTTCAGGCTCGCCTGCACGGTTGCATGGATACCGCGTGCAAACGGGCCTGAATGTGGCACGAAAGCAAAATCGGCAGTGATACCGCTTGCGGCGGCTGCACACGCTGTGATTTCCGGAATGTGTCGGTGGACGAGTGCGTTGTACGAATAGAGGTCGCTATGACGAGTCGGATGGTGCGTGCCATCGACAGGCTTGCGTCCTGACCCGGTGCTGCCAGTGATGCCGCTGACGAACAGCGTCGGCGTGATGAGATCGAGCGCCAATAGCGGCACCGAGGCGAGCAGAATCGCGGTGGCGAAGCAGCCCGGGTGTGCGACATGGGGCGTCGGCGACTCGCGCAGATGCTCGGGCACTGCACAGGTGAAGTCTTTGATGCGTGCCGGCGCGCCGTGCGCATGCTTGTACACTGCGGCGTAGGCGTCGGCCGTGCTGTAACGGTAATCGGCGGAGATGTCGACCACGCGCGGTTGTGTTCCCGCAGCTTCCGCGGCAGCGAGCAGACGGTCGATGAGCGCGGCGCTGACACCGTGCGGGGCCGCCGAGAACAGGGCACAGCGCGGGTGCTGCGCGAGCCGATCACGTATGTCGCATCACGCCTGCCAGCTCGAAGTGCGGATGCGCGAGCACGAGCCGCAGCACTTCGCCGGCCACGTAGCCAGTGCCGCCGAGGATCAGGGTGGGAATGCGCGCGCTCATGTTCATGCTGCCGTCAGTGAGCTGCGGCCACCGGGAATTTCCCGGCGAGACCGATAGCCTCGATCACGCAGTCGCCGAGAGCCGCGCCGTCGCTCAAGGCATTGAAGGCTGGTACGTTCATCTGCTGACGGATGATGTCGACACCGACGGCATTGTCGGTGGAGGGGCCAGTGACTGCGCAGGGCTCGACCTTGAATCGCTCACGCAGCAGTTTCACTCCACCCCAAGCGGCGACGGGGTCGTTGGCCGAGAGTACGACGCCGGTCAACGCGGAGCGGATGTCCGCACAATCGAGGATCGCGTCCACGCCGTACGTACCGAGGATGCCATCGCCGAGTTCGAACACGATGACGTCGGGTTTTTTTGCGGCAAGCTCGGTGATCATGGTGCGCGTGAGCGCGGGTCCCACGGCCCTCGTGGTGGTGATCACGCCGAGGTCGGTGAAGATCATCGAGTTGCGGGCACCGGCATCTTCCATGGCGAGAATGTCGCGACGCAGCGAAACACCTGTGGCCTTGAAGCAATCGACCACGAGGCCGCGATGACGCATGCGGCTGACCATCGCGCAGGCGGCTGCTGTTTTGCCCGCTTCCATGCAGGTGCCGGCGAGGGCCACTACGGGAACGCCCTGCGCATCAAGCGGCGCTTCGAAGTCGAGTTTGCGGAACCCCGCGCGTGCAGGCACGCCGATACGCTCGCCGAGATAGGGAAAGGTAAGCACTACACCGAGCACGCGACACTCGAAGGGCTTGCCATGCTGCGGATTGGCCGAATCGCAAATGCCCAGTACACCGCCGATGTTCAGCATGTTGATGATGTCACCTGCCGCCAGCGTCGGTGGCACGTGACCCGAGTAGCCAAACAGCGCCTTGCGATGGCCCAGTGCGCCGACGACGATGTCGCCCTTGTTGACCTTGGCCATGCGGCCGCTCGTCAGTTCGAGCGTGTTGTAGTTCGACTTGCTGGTCAGCACCTCGACCACCACGACCACGCCCTCCTCGGAAGGCAGGTTGTCCGTGGCAATGCGCACCTCATGCCCGAGACCGCAGGCCTGCGTGATGGATGCGATCTTGTCGACGACGATGGTTCTCATTTTTTTGCCTTCTCCGCTGCACGTTCGCCAGCACGGCGATGAAACACTCCGGTCAAGCCGACGATGCGCGAAAAGCCGAGCGCATCGGCTGCAGTCCACTCGCCGGTGGCCTCGCCGTAGACGCCTTTGGAGGCAGCCATCAACGAGTAGGGCGAATCGACGCCCTCGATGAACACCGAACCCGGACGCAACAGCACGTTGACCGTGCCGGTGACGCGCTGCTGCGATTGCAGGAACAGCGCTTCGATATCGCGACACACCGGATCGAGCAGCTGACCCTCATGTACCCAGTCACCATAGGGTCCGGCAAGCATTTCTTTGATGCGCTGCTGCCGACCCGTCAGCACGAGCTTTTCGAGCTCGCGGTGGGCATTAAGCAGGATTTCAGCCGCCGGTGCTTCGAAGGCTACCCGTCCCTTGGTGCCGATGATGGTGTCGCCAAGGTGGATGCCACGACCGATGCCGTAGGGTCCGGCGAGCGCCTCTAGGGCTTCGATGACTTCGACGGGCGAGCGATCGACACCGTCGAGCCCGGTCGGCACGCCCTGCGTGAAGTGCACGACATGACGCTGTGGCGCGCGTGGCTGGCTGAAGGCATCGCGCGAGAGCACCCAGGCGTCGTCCGGGATGCTGCCCTGCGAGGTCAGTGTTTCCTTGCCGCCGATGCTCACGCCCCACAGACCACGATTGATCGAATACGCAGCACCGAACGGCGGCACCGGCAGGTGTCGCGCCTGCAGGAAATCGAGTTCCTCCTGACGCTTGAAGTTGCGGTCGCGTACGGGCGCGATGATTTCGAGTTCGGGCGCGAGCGTCCGCAGCGCAACTTCGAAACGCACCTGATCGTTGCCCGCTGCCGTGCAGCCATGGGCGATGCTGCCGGTGCCGAGCTTGCGTGCCATCAGCGCGATGGTCTGCGCCTGCATAACGCGCTCGGCGCCGACGCAGAGCGGGTACAGCTGACCACGCCGCACGTTACCCATGATGAGAAAACGCAGCACCTGCTCGAAGTAGTCCGCGCGTGCATCGATCTGGTGGTGCTCGCTCGCGCCGAGGGCGAGGGCGCGATCATGCAGCGTGCGGGCCGTGGCGGCATCGATGCCACCGGTATCCACGGTGACGGTGATGATCGGACGCTGGTACTGCTCCTTGAGCCAAGGAACGAGGAATGAGGTGTCGAGACCGCCCGAATAGGCGAGGACGATAGGCTGGGACATGCGGGGGATCCTTAGAGGCGAAACAGGTCGCGCAGCCGCGCGACGAGGGCAGTTTGCGCAGCAGCGGTATCGGTGGCGATGAAGATGGTGTCGTCCCCGGAAATGGTGCCGACTACCTCGGGCCAGGCGGCCTTGTCGATCGCAGCGGCGACGCTCTGGGCAGCCCCGATCGTGGTCCGCAGCACCGTCAGCGCGCTGCCCGCGGTGGCGACGCCACGCACGAATTGGCGCAGCGTGCCAAAGTCATCAAGGCTGCGGTTGGTGTCGTCAGGCGCCAAGTAGCGTCCACCGGCCTTGAGCACCCCAAGATCACGCAGATCGCGGCTGATCGAGGACTGGGTGACCTCGTGGCCCTCGTCGCGCAGACGGCGGACGAGCTCGTCCTGCTTGCGCACGGGTGCCGTGCGCAGGATGCGCAGGATGGCCGACTGCCGAGTGCTATTGTGGAGGTCCGCGTGCATAAAGTTGCACGCATTATGCATATTAATGCATGGGTGTCAATCGTAGCGCGGCGAGTCGTTCGGTCATCGGCGGGTGTGAGTAATAGAAGCGCACGTACAGCGGCTCCGGGGTTAGCGTGGAGGCGTTGTCCTCCGTCAGCTTGAGCAGCGCCGAGCGCAGCTCTGCACCGCTCGCCTTGTCGCAGGCGTAGGCATCGGCCTCGAACTCGTGACGACGGGACGCCAGGTTCATCAGCGGCGCCAGGAAGAAACCCGCGAGCGGTGCCGACAGCCCAAACAGCAGCAGCGCGAGGGCGTCGTTCGGCGCCGTGGCGTTCGGCGGCACGCCGAGGCCCGCAAAGAACGCATCCTGCTCGGCAAGCCAGCCAAGCGCGGCGAAGGCCAGCAGACTCGCGATGAACATCTGTGCGATCAACTTGACGATGTGCCTGTGATGGAAGTGACCGAGCTCGTGCGCGAGCACGGCCTCGAGTTCACTGTGCGTCAGCCGTGCGAGCAACGTGTCGTAGAAGACCACGCGTTTGCTGCTCCCGATGCCAGTGAAGTACGCATTCGATTGCGCCGAGCGCTTGCTGCCGTCCATCACAAACAAACCCTTCGCCGAAAAACCGCAGCGCTGCATCAGGCTGCTGACACGCTGCTGAAGCGCCTCATCCTGCAGGGGTTCGAATTTATTGAACAACGGCGCGATGAACATCGGATAGAGCACCAGCAGCAGCAGGTTGAACGCCATCCAGAAGATCCACGCCCACAGCCACCAGAGACTTCCGGCGACGCCCATCAGCCACAGCACCACGGCAATCAGCGGCAGACCGATCACCGTGCTGAGGATCAGGTTCTTGATGAGATCACTTAGCCACAAGCCGATGCTCATCCTGTTGAAACCGAAGCGCTGCTCGATACGGAAGTGGCTGTACCAGTCGAAAGGCAGATCGAGCGTGCTGCCAATAAGCGAGAACGCGAACACCAGCGCCACTTGGTAACCGAGTGGGCCGAGCGGCTCGAGCGTGTGCGGCAGTATCCAGGCATTGAGCGCGTCGAGTCCGCCGAACAGCGTCCAGCCAAGCAGCACGAGGGTGCCGAAAGCGAGCTTGACGAGACCAAAGCGCTCGTTCGCGCAGCTGTAGTCGGCGGCCTTGGCATGACCTTCCGGGCTGACCTGTCCGGCAAAGTCCGTCGGCACGGCATCACGCAGCGCGCTCACGTGACGGATCTGTCGACGCGCGAGCCAAGCCTGTACGACGCCGCTGCTGACCAGCAGGACCAAAAATATCATCGTGAAAGTGGATGCGCCCATATGTAACCTTGCCGACGAGTCCAAACGCCCGTCGGGAGGATATACGCTGGCGCGCGGCGCTGCAGGGTCTACCGCGGGCCGCCGCTCCGTCCATGCCGCAAGCGGAAGCGTCGCAGGGTTTCCTCGCTCATGTACTTGCCGAGAACCGTATCGGATGTTCGTCGCAGATCAACCACGGTCAGGCAATCGACACAGTCGCCGAATTGTGGATCGACGTTGAAACCGATTACTCGCCCACCGAGTTTCAGATATTGGCGCAAGAGCACGGGCACCTCTCGTGCCTCGTCACCATTGATTGGCAGCAACGGTGAAAGGCTCGCGATGTCGCCAACTCGCCGTAGATCGCGGCGTAAACCCGCCATCGACGCGGACGGCTTGAACGGTGACCGAGGTTTGACGAACGCTCCGAGCACCGGGTCGAAGTGGTGCCAGCGGAGGTAACGCACGATCAGTTCCCTTGCCGCCTGTCCGTAGTCCGCGCTGACACTGACCGGTCCGATCAGCCGCGAGTGGTCGGGGTGCCGTCCGACGTATTCGCCGATGCCCCGCCACAGCGCGAGAAGCGGCGCGAAGCTCCGCTGAGCTTCGATACGCACGAAAGATCGCCCGAGCTCGATGCTGGGTCCGAGCAAGGCGAACAGCGGATCAGCAAGTTCAAATAGCGTCCCGAGGTACAGTGCGTTGCGTCCATGATGACGCCGCAACTCGGGGATGCGTGCCGCGCGGTAGCCGCCGACTATTCGCCGTTGCTTTGCATCCCATGCGATCAACTGATCGTAGTACCGATCGAAGCGGTCGAGGTCACGACTTTTTCCGGTGCCTTCGCCCACTGCCCTGAAACAGAGTTCGCGCAAGCGGCCGATTTCCTCGAGCGTGTGCGGGATCATTGCGCCCGCAGCGCAGTAAATCCGTAGACTTCCCACGCGCGTGAGTTCGGCATCGGCACCGAGATTCTCGATCTCGCGCTCGATGAGTTCTGCAGGGACGGCTTCCGCGGCTGGTGTCGCAACAGTTGCCGCGAGTGGCGCGGCGCGGGCTGCCGGGCGCGCGGGTGTTCGAGGGGCCGCGAGCGAGTACATGCGGATTCGCAACAGCCGCTCGATCGCCTCGGGCTCGCCAATGCCGGCAATGCGCTCGGCGGCGATTGGATGGCCGAGCCGCAAGTCGAGCACGGTCCCGCGCTTGTTCGTGACCTCCCGCGGCAGCATTGCGGTGCGCAGCGATGGATGCAGTAAACCGGCAAGCTGAAAGCCCGCGCCATTGCTGCCATCCACGAATAGCGGCACAACCGGCGCACCGGTCGCGCTGATCAGTCGCACGGCGGTGCGCTTCCATGGCGGGTCGATGACGCTGGCGCTGCCGAGGTCCAGGTGAGAGACGGCGCCGGCCGGAAAGAGCAGCAGGGCACCACCGGTCTGCACGTGGCGCAGTGCCGCGCGAACCATAACTGCGTTGGTCGCGAGCGCCTCCCGTCTGCCGAAATTGTCAACCGGCAGCAGAATGTTCCGCAGCGGTGTCAGCGCCGAGAGTGCGGTGGTCGCGACGACGCGCAGGTCACTGCGTTGACGCAGCAGCGCCGATATTGCAGCGAGGCCGTCGATTCCGCCGTAAGGGTGATTCGCTGCGATGACCAAGGGCCCCGAGCGCGGCAGATGGTCCCACTCGTGATCGTCCGTGACGTATGAAACTTCAAGTGCACGCAGTGCCGCATCGACGAATTCCAGCGGCGACAGTCCCTCTGGCAAGCGGCGGTACATACGCTCCAAACGCTCCAACCCGGTCGCGCGAGCGACCTGCCGCCACATCCACGTCGGCAGTGGCATCGGCGGCTTCGGCCAGAGTTCGGTGTGAGGTTGCGGTGGGAGAGTTTGCATCCTCGTGTTGTGCCGAAGATCGATCACAACTTGATGAACGACTGCTTGCGATTTCGTGACACCGCTCCAGTCACAAAGTTGCAAGCCTGCGTTCATGGGCGCGTAACGCGAACTTCTCATGCTGGCCGCCCTGATCTTTGACTGCCGCCAAGAGGAGCCCGTCATGACCGAGCCGTACGATGATCTTGTAACCAATGTTTCCCCGAATCCGGAGATGCGGGCCATCATCGCGCGGCGGATGTTGTTGAAAGGCAGCGCTGGATTAGCGGCGCTCGGGCTGTTTGGTGGTCTGACGGGGTGCGGTGAGTCCGACGAGCGCATCATTGGCACGCCCGTGTCTAACTCAACCTCCGCAGGTGCGCCGAGCCGAGCCACTGCGCTTGGTTTCAGTGCGGTGTCGAAGTCCATCACAGACGCGGTCAATCTGCCGAGCGGATACTACGCGACCGTGCTGCTGCGTCTTGGCGATCCGCTGGCTGCGGGTGTCAGTCCGTATTTGAATGACGGCTCGGATGCCGCGACTAGCTATGCACAGCGGGCCGGTGACCACCACGATGGGATCCAGTATTTCGGTCTAGGCGCGGATGGGAAGTATTCCGCTGACAGTAGCTCGCGCGCCCTCTTGGTCATGAATCACGAGGCAATCACGCCGATCTTCCTGCACACCAACGGGCCAACCATTGTCAACGGCGTCCGTACCGTTGCAGATGAAGTGTTGAAGGAGTTCTACGTACACGGCATTTCGGTCGTCGAGGTGGCCAAGCAGACTTCTGGCGGCGGTTGGCTCTACACGCAAGGATCGTCGTTCAATCGTCGTATCCACACTTTGACCGACATTGAGATCGCGGGTCCGGCACGTAGCACCCGCTACATGATCACCAAGTATTCGAAGGACGGCACGAAGGTGCGCGGCACAGTGAACAACTGCGCTCACGGCTACACCCCCTGGGGGACCTACCTAAGCTGCGAGGAAAACTGGGCCGGTTATTTCCGGCGCACGGTCGCGACGGACAACCCGAAGCGTACTGCCAAGGAAATCGCCTCGTTCAACCGGTATGGAGTCGCCGGCACGGGTCGTGAACTTTGGGCGACGGTGACGCCGGATACGGCCGACGATCTGTACGGCCGTTGGAATGCTGAGGTCCGCGGCACTTCGACGGATGGCTCCGACGACTACCGCAACGGACCGAACACCTATGGCTGGAACGTGGAAATCGACCCGTTCTCACCGTCGTCGACGCCGAAGAAGCGCACGGCGATGGGCCGCTTCGCGCATGAAGGCGCTTGGCCCGCAAAGGCTGAAGCGGGCAAGCCCATCGTGTACTACATGGGCTGCGACTCGCGCAACGAGTACATCTACAAGTACGTGTCGAACAAGGTGTGGGATCCCGCTGATGCCACCCGTGGTCTCGCCGCCGGTGACAAGTATCTCGATGATGGCAAATTGTACGTGGCCATCTTCAATGCTGACGGTACCGGGACCTGGGTCGAACTGGCATTCAACACGGGCCGCATCATTCCGAGTTATCCGGCCTACGCGTTTGCGGATCAGGCCGACGTGTTGATCAATGCGCGGCATGCCGCGGATGCGGTCGGTGCGACGAAAATGGATCGCCCAGAATGGGGCGCCGTCGACCCGAATACGGGTGCGGTCTACATGACGCTCACTAACAACAACGCTACCTTGCGTACACTCGCCGCAACCGACGCCGCAAACCCGCGGCACTACAATGATCCGCGAACCAACGGTACGGCGCAGCGCGGCAACCCGAACGGCCATATCATTCGCTGGCTCGAGACGACGCCCGCCGCGTTGACCTTCCGTTGGGATGTCTACTTGTTCGGTGCTCGCGCCACCGCGAACGCGGCGAACGTCAATCTATCCGGGCTTACGGCAGATAACGACTTCTCGAGCCCGGACGGTCTCTGGTTCGCACGCAACGGCATCTGCTGGATCCAGACCGACGATGGCGCCTACACCGACGTGACTAACTGCATGTTGCTAGCGGGCATTCCCGGTACGGTAGGCGATGGTGGACCGCTCACCCTCACTAATACTGACGCCAACGGTGCGACGAGGAGCGTCACGACTTTTGTCGGTGCTCAGCCTGGCACGGCAAAGCTCCGTCGGTTTTTGGTTGGTCCGAAGGAATGCGAGATCACCGGCATCACGGAATCGCCGGACGGCCGAGCGCTGTTCGTCAACATTCAGCACCCGGGTGAAGAAACGCCAGCGGCCAACATAGGCAATCCGGCTCTTTTCAGCTCCCACTGGCCCGATGGCGGTAACGCCCGACCGCGCTCAGCGACGATCGTCATCCAGCGTGAAGACGGCGGCGTGATCGGCGCTTGATGCCACGCACATTTATCTCGAGGACATAGTCATGAAGCAACAGTCCAATTCACTCGCTGCACTGATCGGCTCGACGCTGTTCGCCGCGGGTGCGGTGGCACAGCCGTCCGCTCCCGCCGTTTCCGGCGCCGCACCGGCCGCCGACGAATTGCAGGAAATCGTCATCTTCTCGCGCGGCGTTGTTCGCCAGCAGCAGAGCGTCTCTGCCGATCAGATCGACTATCTGCCGGCCGGCACGAGTCCCCTAAAAGCCATTGAAAAAATGCCGGGCGTGAACTTCCAGTCCGCCGATCCGTTCGGGGCATACGAGTGGTCGACGCGTATTGTGGTGCGCGGTTTCAATCAAAACCAAATGGGCTTCACGCTCGATGGCATTCCGCTCGGTGATATGTCATACGGCAATCACAACGGCCTGCATATCAGCCGCGCCGTGCCGAGCGAGAACGTGGGCCGAGTGGTGTTGTCGCAGGGTTCAGGCGCCCTCGGTACGGCTTCTACAAGTAATCTCGGCGGTACGATCGAGTTCTACTCCGCCGACCCGGTCGAGAACATGGCGGCGCGTCTTGACCTTACCGGTGGCAGCAATGGAACGCAGCGTGTCTTCGCGCGGCTCGATTCGGGAGAACTCGGCGCCGGCGGAGCGCGTATCAGTTTGTCGGTCGCCGACGCCACTGCCGAAAAGTGGAAAGGCGCTGGCGATCAGGATCAGCGGATGTACAACCTTAAGATCGTGCAACCGATCGGCGATAAAGGCTCGCTGACAGCGTATTACAACCAGTCCGAGCGTGCTGAAAATGACTACCAGGACCTCTCGTTCGACATCATTCGGCGTCGTGGCTGGGAATGGGATAATTTCGCTCCTGACTGGAACGCCGCTCTGCGCGCTGCAGTGTCGTGCGCAGCATCCGGCTACAGTAGCGCAGTCGTCTGTGACGATGCCTACTGGAATGCGGCAGGCATCCGCGAGGACAAGCTCGGTTATCTGGCCTTGTCGCTGCCGGCTGGCGAGGGCTTGAGCTTCGATGTGAAGGCGTACCTGCATCGCAACGAAGGCCAAGGGCTGTGGGGCACGCCGTATGTGCCCACACCCGGCGGCGCGCCGCTGTCAGTGCGCACCACGGAATACGACATCGATCGCAAGGGCGCGATTGCGGCCGCGCGGTGGACGCTGGGCGCCCATCAGCTCGAGGCCGGCTTGTGGATCGAGGCCAACGATTTTGCTCAAGCTCGCCGATTCTATCCTGAGTCAAGTCTAACCGGTCCGACGCAGCAGTTCACCGATTTCCTATCAGGGCCGCTGCTCACGCAGTGGGCGTACAACTTCGACACCAAGACGCAGCAGTACCATTTGCAGGACTCGATCACCGTATCGGACGCCCTGCGGTTCAACGTCGGGGTCAAGGGTATGAAGGTCGAGAATACGATCACGACCGTGACCGGTTCTGCCAAGGCCGGCACCATCGATGTCAGTGAGGCGTTCCTGCCCCAGGCCGGATTCGCCTACAGCATCGTCGATGGCGCGGAAATCTTTGGCCAGTATGCGCGTAACGCCCGCGCATTCGTCAGCGCGAACACGGCTGGTCCGTTCAGCACCACTGCGGCCGGGTTCCAAGCCATCAAGGACACCTTGCAGCCGGAGACTTCCGATACGTTGGAGCTCGGCTTGCGGTTTCGTGCCCAGACCATCGAGGGGGTCATCACGGCGTACCGTGTGGCTTTCGACGATCGGCTGTTGGCGATTCAGCAAGGTCCAGGCATCGTGGGTAACCCTTCGGTGCTGGCCAACGTTGGCAGCGTCGTGACGAACGGCGTCGAGATGGCGGTCAACTGGCGTCCGCTCGAGCACTTCTCATGGTTCAACTCG
>RGWK01000350.1 GCA_010029775.1 Gammaproteobacteria bacterium | reverse complement strand
GGCATCAGCGAGCCGGTGATGAACCAGAACGCCACCGCCGAAACCACGCCCGAGACGATCACGCCCTTGTAGAGCGCGTTCATGATCTTGCCGCCCTCGGTCGCCTTGACGAAGAACGTCCCGACGATCGACGACACGATCGATGCCGCGCCGAGCGCGAGCGGATAGAGCACGGCGGCGCCATCGCTGCTGGCCAGCATCAAGCCGCCGAGCAACATGGTGGCGACCAGCGTCACCGCGTAGGTTTCGAACAGGTCTGCTGCCATGCCGGCGCAGTCACCGACGTTGTCACCGACGTTGTCGGCGATCACCGCGGGGTTGCGCGGGTCGTCTTCCGGAATGCCGGCCTCGACCTTGCCGACGAGGTCCGCACCGACGTCTGCACCTTTAGTGAAGATGCCGCCGCCAAGACGCGCGAAAATGGAAATCAGCGAGCCACCAAAGGCCAGGCCCACGAGCGAGTGCAGCGCATGCTCCTCGCCCACCACCCCGCGCATGGCGAGGTAGTAGCCGGCGACGCCCAGCAGACCGAGGCCAACCACCAGCATGCCGGTGATGGCACCACCCTTGAAGGCCACCTGCAGCGCGGCGTTAAGACCGTTGTTGGCCGCCTCGGCGGTGCGCACATTGGCGCGTACCGAGACGTTCATGCCCACGTAGCCCGCCACACCCGAGAGGATGGCGCCGACCGCGAAGCCGCCGGCGGTGGCCCAATCGAGCGCGAGTCCGAGGACGATACACAGCACGATACCGACCACCGCGATGGTCGAGTATTGCCGGTTGAGGTAGGCCTGCGCACCGGCCTGGATGGCCGCGGCGATTTCCTGCATACGGGCATTACCCGCCGGCAGACTGTTGATCGCGGCGGCAGAGACCGCGCCATAAAGAATTGCGAGCAAGCCGGAGCCGATAGCGACCCACAGCCAGAGGTTGGCATCCATGTTGAGTAGTCCCCCCGAATGAAAAATCAAAGCAAAAAAGGCGGCGCAATATAGCACAGGGTATCCGCCGGGCTGGCCGCCACCCCGGCGTGTACCGCAGCGATCAGACCTTGAACGGCGGCAACTTCTTGCGCACCGACACACCCTTGATGCGTACGTAGGCCGGCAGGCCGTCCTTGTAGGGTGGCGGGTCGCCGCCACCGATCAGCGGCAGCAGGTACTTGCGGCACTTCTCGGTGATGCCGAAGCCATCCGGCGTGATGAAATCACGCGGGACCTTCTTCTCGACGTTGGCCACCTTGGCGAGCTCGACGTGGCCCACCGTCCAGCGGTAGGGCTTCGACGATTTGCGCACCACGATGGGCATCACCGCGTTGTGACCCTTGACCGCGAGCTCCACGGCCGCCTTGCCCATGGCATAGGCTTGATCGACGTCCACCTTGGAGGCGATGTGTCGCGCGGCGCGCTGCAGATAGTCGGCCACGGCCCAGTGATACTTGTAACCGTGTGCCTCGCGAACCATGTTGGCGACCACGGGCCCGACGCCACCCAACTGGGTGTGACCGAAGGCGTCCTTGGTGCCGGCATCGGCGAGGAAGCGACCATCGGCGTAGGCCGTGCCCTCGGACACCACGATCACGCAGTAGCCGACGCGTTCGACGGTCTGTTTGACGCGGGCCAGGAAGGCTTCGCGTTCGAACGGGATTTCCGGAAAGAGAATGATGTGCGGCGGCGCATCGGCGCCTTTGCCCGCGAGGCCGCCGGCGGCGGCGATCCAGCCGGCATGTCGGCCCATCACCTCCATGACGAACACCTTGGTCGAGGTGCGGGCCATCGAGGCCACATCGAGCGCGGCCTCCAGTGTCGACACTGCGACGTACTTGGCAACTGAGCCGAACCCGGGGCAGGCATCGGTGAAGGGCAGATCGTTGTCCACGGTCTTCGGCACGCCGATGCAGGTGATGGGGTAGCCGAGCGCCTCGCCCATCTGCGCCACCTTGTGCGCGGTGTCCATCGAGTCGTTGCCGCCGTTGTAGAAGAAGTAGCCGATGTCGTGGGCCTTGAAGACCTCGATCAGGCGCTCGTATTCGGCGCGGTTCTTGTCGAGCCCCTTGAGCTTGAAACGGGCCGAACCGAAGGCACCCGAGGGCGTGTAGCGCAGACCCTTGATGGTCGCGGCGCTCTCGCGCGAGCAATCGATCAGGTCCTCCTCGAGGGCGCCGACGATGCCGTGGCGTCCGGCATAGACCTTGCCGATCTTCTTCGGATAGCGCGCTGCGGTCT
>RGWK01000349.1 GCA_010029775.1 Gammaproteobacteria bacterium | reverse complement strand
CGAACATCAGGATCGCCTCGCGCTCGGGATGCGCATCGGCTTCGTCGAACAGGTTGTAGTGAGAAGTAGCGTAGAAGCCCTTGTCCTTCATGAAGGCGTGAAAGTCAGGGGCGCGCTTGGCGAGGTCGCCACGCTCGGCATCCTTGCGTTTGAGCACCGCGATCAGGGCCTCGCGGATCGCTTCCGGAAGATCGATCTGCTGCTGTGCCACCGGGGTAGCCCACATCTGGGCGATGACCATGGGCTGGGTCACGGTGTCACCTTGAAGTGGAGATCGATGAGCCCGGTGTAGCTGTAGAAGCCGGCCTTCACCCGGAAGTGCTCGCCAACCGACAGCCCGAGAGCCCCAACACGCACCTGTGCCAGGCCCGCCGCACAGGTCACCCGCTGCTGGGGCAGGTAACCCCCGGTAGCCTCAAGGTGGAGGGTGGTGTCCTGGTTGATCAGTGCGCCCGCGCTATCGACCATCTCCAGCCCAACCGTCGCCCACCCATCCGGAGCGATCGGAATGGCGTCGGTCTGACCATCGGCACGCCGCAGCCTGGGTAGCGCTGCGACCATGTCGCCCAGATATTCGAAATCTGCCCGCGGCAGCCAGGCGTCAACGTTCGAGTAAAAGCCCAGCCCCTGATTGAACTTGAGCGTCATCGAGCATTCCGTGAATGGCACCGATGCAAAGGGCTGGTAAACAAACAGGCATGCCGGCGCCCCGATCTGACGGGCGGCGCGCAAGGGATGCATCTTGGTCGAGTGCTCGTAGGCGAGCGCGTTGAATCCAGGGCGGGCGTAGCCGTCGTAGTCGACACCGATTACCCACGTGGCGGCGTCCTTGCGCTCGACCGAACCGATGGCCGGATCATCCAGATCGATCATCGAGTAGCTGCGGGTGCGGAAGTAGCGCCCGGCCAGCGCATCATCTAGCGCCGCGCCTTCGACATAGGGCGTTTCCAGCCGCATGCATGGCAGATGGCGGAAGTAGATGCCAGAGACCTCGGGCGGGAACGTCTTAGGGGCCACGAACTGCGAGAGGCTGAGAGACCGTTGCACGCGTGTGTCCATGGTGGTCGGACTTTCAGCGTTGAAGAGCGTAAAGGTCTGCTCTGGGATTTCTTGGTACGTCTTAAGACAGATCCGCCGTTCGGCAATCAGCGCTTCGACAAAAACGGGAGTCGACAGACTCGGTACGGTGTGACGGAACATGGCATCCCCCCCTTAGCAATTGCAGTTGCAGTTGCAGTTGCAATTGCAGTTCGTCACGCAATTGAAAGCGCCACAGTTGCAGTTGCGGTAGTTACGGTGATACTCACCACCACCAATTTCATCGGCGGCGAGGTAATACCCGTCGTAGTTGTAGCCAACCGATACCGGGTTGTAGGCGTAGGTGGTTCCGCCCGCTCCGTCATAGGAACTACTGTTGTGCCACGCGGTTTGCCCGATCAGCGTGTACCAGGTCCACCAGTTCCCGTTGGGTGGTGTCCAGTAGGGATTGCCTTGGCAATTTCCGTTTGGGACGTAGCCGTTGCAGTTGCTGGCAAGGTCGTCGTAGTACTGATTGCTACGGTTCATCTCGCCCAGGTCCTGACCGTCGGACATCTTGTAGCCCGTGTCCCGGGCGTTATCTGCCGGCCTGGCTGATCGGATGGTGGCGCTGCCCGACATCACGAGATTCCCCGTCATCGTGTCTCCGGATTTGGCTACGCGGCTGGAAAGATCTATGACCACCGTCGCGTTGCCAGCGGCGTCGGGAGCCGCTCCATTGACCGACCGGACGAAAGCAGTTGAGTCGTAACCGTCCAGTTTGTCGGCGTCAGCGGCTTTGGCAGTAATGCCGAGGTACGTAGCGTTGTGGTTGTGCGTGCTTGAAGCAAAAGCACTCGCATGCTGGCCGTCGAGCAGGTCCGCATCCAACCCCGTTCCTGCGCCATCAACGGTCAGAAGCTTTGCGAGCACATCGGCAGCGGTGTAAGACGCCGCATTGAGCTTGGCAGCGAACTGGGCATCGATGCCACTGGACAAGTCCATGATGAAGCGCCAGTTATCCGGGTTGGTCCCGATCAACTGGTAGAGCTTCAACTGGTCCGTGCGGTAGCACAGCATCCCGATCTGAAGGTTGGTTGTTGGGAAGGTGGTACCGCTGTTGCACGATATCGCGGTCTTGTCGTTGTTCAGAATCTCGATCAGAGAATCGGACAGTGTTCTGGACGACGGTATGTCGGTGAAGTTTTGCATCTAGTACCCCTGTGCAATCC
>RGWK01000348.1 GCA_010029775.1 Gammaproteobacteria bacterium | reverse complement strand
CATTCCGTGGTGTGGAGGGGCGACGACGTTCGAGCGAGAGTTCGCGTCCGACCATCAGTTGGACGAGGTCATCAGCATTGAGTGTCGAGACATCCGCTGCGGATGCAACCACTTGGCCATCCCGCAGGACTGTCACCCGATCGGCGAGATCGAGGACTTCGTCCAGCATGTGGCTGACGAAAATGACCCCGACTCCGAGTTTGGCGACACGACGAACTTCACGGAAGAGTGCATCCACTTCGCCGCGATTCAGCGAGGCGGTCGGTTCGTCAAGAACGAGGAGACCGGGCTCATCGAAATTCCAGTCCTGAAGTGCACGAACGATTGCGACTGCCGCACGTTCGCCTGAGCTCAGCGTTGCGAGTGGAGCCCGTACGTCTGGTGCCAGTCCGAATCGGAGGAGGAGCTCCTGGCAGCGACGAGCCTCAGAGCGCCACTTGATTCGACGCGCGAATCCGGTTTCATATCCGCGTCCTAGGCCGAGGTTTTCGATCGCTGAGAGTGTCGACACCAAGCCAAGATCCTGGTGGACCACTCGGATTTGGCTTCGAAGACGAACGGGAAGGTGCCACAAATCGACTTTCTCGCCGGCGAATTCGACGTCTGCGCCGTGGTCTGACTTGATGTAGCCGGCGAGCAGCTTGATCAACGTCGACTTTCCCGAGCCGTTCTGGCCGATGAGTGCGTGGATCTCACCCGGCTTGATGGTCAGCTTGGCGTTGTCGAGCGCAACCTGTCCCGGGTACGTCTTGGAGATCGATCGAACGTTGAGGATGGGCACAGGCTCAAGCATCAATGACCCTCGTGGAGAAATAACAAGTGGGTGGCTGTCGCTTCGGTTCGAAACGACAGCCACCCACTGTGACTACTTGGGAATTACTTGCCCCAACGGGCGAGGAACTTGTCCTGGAAGCCCACGACTCCTGGCCAGAGCTTCGTCGGGTCATCGATGGTGTCAGCCTGCAAGATCTGCAGCGGCAGACCGTTCAGACCGATGTCCGCGTGGCCAGCGATGTTCTCAGAGGCGGGTGCCTTCGAGATCGAGCCGCCGGAGAGGAGGCTCACAGCCATGTCGATTGCTCGCCAGCCGAGAAGTTCGGATGCCAAGGCGACTTCACCAGTCTGGTGACGACCGCTCTTGATGAAGTCGAAGTTCATCGGTCCACCGGCCTGAGAGACGGCCTTTGCCTGACTGGTCAGTCCTGCTGCATCGAGTGCATCCGGAACGCCATAGAGCATTCCACCGAACGCATAGACGATGAAGTCAAGCGTCGGGTCGGCCTGCAGTGCGGACACGATTTGGCCAGGCAGGTTCACTCCGATGTCGGCGATAGCAACTTCCTGGGTCTCGACCTTGCAGTCGGGGCAGATCGCAGCAATTTCGTCGTTGAAGCCCTGCTGAACCAGCGAGAGCACCGGGAAAACGGGCAATCCAACGAAACGGATGTTCTTGTTCGGGCTGTTGGTAACTGCGTAGTCGGCCATCAGCACGCCGTAGAAGTAGTAGTCATCGGCTGACAAGATGTTTGCAGCGATGCCATCACCTGGCTCGTAGCTCTCTGGCAACGACCACGAGACGACCGGAATGTTCATGCTCTTCAACGTGGCGAGCTGATCGGCGAACCACTCTCGCGGGTTGCCGCTCGTCAAGACCACATCCGGCTTGGCTGCGATTGCGGCGTCAAACGCGGCAGCCACAGTTTCCGGAGTGTCCTGGTGAGAGATTGTTTTGAAGTTCCAGCCGAGCGCAGCCGCAGCTGCCTCTACGCCAACCTGAATTTCTGCGCACACGGCGACGCTGCATGCGATGTAAAACACAGTCTTACCCTCAGGCACCGACGTTGGGGCTTCGCCCAAGTCAAGATCGGTGACCGTTTGCAAGTACTTCGTGACGCGCGCCGCAGCGATATCGGCTGCAGACGAATCAGCTGCCACAGCGGTGGTGTCGGATGCCTCAGTGTCCGAGTCGCTTCCTCCGCAAGCGGTCAGCGTGAGCAGACCCGCGGCAGATAACGCGACCAGACGGCGCATCATTGATGGATGTGATTTCTTCATGTGCTCCCCCTAGCGAGTGATTCGGTTGAATCGCTTCCTCAGCCTACTGACTGACACTCCGAGGTGGGAAGCCGATAGGGACTCAGGAACCAAGGATCTTGGCGTTCAGATTGGTGACAAACTGGGCAAGGATCTTGTCGCTCACATCGGCCAGAGCCCCTCGGCCGAATTGCCCGATTTTGCCGGAAATGGCGA
>RGWK01000347.1 GCA_010029775.1 Gammaproteobacteria bacterium | reverse complement strand
CTCGCGGATGCCCGTGCGGCTCGTGATCCACTCGTCCGAGGTGTCGAGGAATGTGGCGATGTCGGCATTCGACAGCGTGCACGGTGGCAGGCACTTTCCCCAGCCCGTGATTCCGGCATTTGGCATGCGATCCCCCTTTGCTCTGCCGAGGATACTCGCGCCGTGGCAGCGGTTCCATTGGTTGGCCACCGGAGCGCGTGGCGGTCACACCGCGGTCGCCGAGTCGCTATGGTCGGGGCCTTGGTTCCGACGTTGCAGTATTCGGGGGGACTACGCCAATGTGGATGCCGCCGCTTGAGGATGCCTGGCAGGGCAAAGTGCAGTTCTATGAACTGATCTTCGGCACCTGGACGGTGTATGTGTTTCTGGTGTGGTTGTGGCAGCGGGTGTTGAAGGAACCGCTCGACGAGTGGCGATATGTGCTGCTGACCTTCTTCGGTGCCGGCGCCTTCTGGGTCAACCATTACTGGTTGAATGCGCCGAAGCCCACCTGGCTTGTGCTGATCAACCTGTACACGGTGTTTTATCTCACGGCGTGGTGGATCATCGGCATCCGTGGTCGCAACCGTTCGGGAGCCTGGAAGTTCGGCGCGCTCGCCAGCGCGGTGGCATTCACCGTGGTGTTCATCCTGTTCGAGAATCTGGCGCGCTACGGCGTCGAGCGCTGGGGCATGCACGAGTTCTGCTGGATGACCCTGTCGTTCTTCGGCTTCTGGTGGTTGATTCTTTGGCGTAGCCGCTCGACCGTGCGGCCGAAGCCCGCCAAGGAGGATCCGTACCCGAAGCCGCGCTGGCGTGGTGCCGGCGGGGACCTGTAGCGCTGCACCGAGCGGTGCCGCGCTAGAGGGCGCTCTATAGGCTGCGCCGCAGACCGTCAGATCGCGCCGAGTACCTCGAGCGAGACACGCTCGGCCGACTCGAATGCGCCCTCCATGCCGCGGCTGCCGATCGAGGTGTGTTCGCCGCAGAAGAACAGGCGCTGATGCGGCTGTGCGATCGCTGCGCGCAGTTCCCGAACCTGACCGGGGTGGAAGATCGCCCAGTCGCCCGCTGAAAACGGGTCTGTGGTCCACGAGTGCACGGCACCGACTTTCAGCAGACCCTTCGAGGCCGGACGCAGTCGCTCGAACTCGGCAATGATCATTCGTTTGGCGTCTTCGACGTTGAAGCGGTCAATGTAGAGCCCGTTCAGGCCGCGACACCACACAGTCAGGCTCGTTACCTCGGTGTCGGTCTTGCCAAACTTCTGCGCGAGTACGAGGCCGAGCGGGCCGTCCCGCGAGAAGGCCATGATGGCGCCGCGATTGACGTTCTGCCAGTGATCGGAAAACGCCTGCTGCAGCAGCGACACGTCGTAGGCAGTGGTGCCGTAGGCGATATTGGTGTCGTAGCCGAGGCGGATCATCGCGTCGGTAGCGCCCTTCGATGCGAGGAACTCGTGGATCGAAATGTCGTACTGCGCGTGTGCCTCGTCATACCAGTTTTGCAGGTCGCGGAACGGCATGTGCTGCTTGAACATGGCGTCGGCCCAGGCCCACGGCGGCAGCTTTTTCATGTCGGCCGTAAAAGGGTTACGCCGATGAGTCGGCCAGTCCTTGAGCGGAATGTGTTCGCCGCCAAGGAAGAGCTCCTGCCCTGCGCGATTGGCCATCAGCCGCGGCATCACATTGACGACTTCGATGCCGTATTTCTCTGCGGCAGCGAGGCAGCGGCCGTAGGCATTGGCGATGCTGTTACCGCCCACTTCCGGGTGGCCTGGCAAGTCGAACAAGGTGTAGACGCGGCCGCCGACGCGCTGGCGCCCCTCGAGGACGCGGACCTTGAGGCCGTTCTCCTCGAGCGTCACGGCTGCCTCGAGCCCCGAGAGACCTGCGCCGATGACGATGACATCCGGATCGGCACTGCTCGCGGTCCAGGCCGTACGCGAGAGGCTGGCAAGCGCAGCTGTGGCCGCGGTGCTGGCGACGAATTGGCGTCGGTTCAGTGACATGTGCGTGATCCCCCGTGTGTTCTCTTGAGCTGCCGCGAGTCGGCTGCTGCCCCAGTTGCCTGTCAGGGCAGCCGGCAGCGCAGCACCGCGCGATCCGTGATCGATCCGATGAGCAGCGTGCCATTGAAGACGGCTCCAACGCTACCCGCCGAGATCTCGCGACCATCCTGCGCATACACCGTTCGCAGGGACGGCTTGTCGGTATCGACGTAACGCACGATCTGTGTCGGCGAGGCATGAGTTGCATCGCCAAAATTGCG
>RGWK01000346.1 GCA_010029775.1 Gammaproteobacteria bacterium | reverse complement strand
GATCCAGCGCGAAACCAACTGGGCCGGGTCGCGGCGGGGCTGGTGACCTTGCTGAACGAGCAGAACAAGAAAGGTGTCACGGAGACGGGTGCCGCCGGGACGAATCTGCTGAGCGAGGGCGCGCCCGTGGTGATGGCACGCAGTGGCAATACGGGCTCAGGGGCCATCGCTGCCACGATCGATGACGTCACAAAACTTACCACCTCCGACTACGTCGTGGAACGAACTGGCGCGGCGTGGGTGGTTCGTCGTAGCGATACGCTGGAGACGGTGGTGACCACAGGGACAGGCACCTCGGCAAACCCGATCAAATTTGAAGGCATGGCGCTGGTCATGTCAGGTGTTCCTGCGGACACAGACCGTTTTCTTATCAGGCCGACCCGCGATGCCGTGACCGGGCTCGCCCTGACGGCCACCAATTACAAGGCCATCGCCGCCTCGAAGGCAGGAAGCGGGGCGGGGTCGGGAGATAACACAAATGCCTTGGCGATGGCGCGCCTGTTCGATAACAACGTCTTCGACGATTCGCAGCGCTCGCTGAGGGGTATCGTAGAACGAATGACGGGGCGGGTCGCCAGCCTCGCGGATTCCTCGGCTACGTCCTACCAAGTTCAGACCTTGGCCGCGGAGGAGGCGCAGTCCGCCCGGGACAATATGTCCTCGGTGAACCTCGACGAAGAAGCTGCGGAGTTACTGCGCTTTCAACAGGCTTATCAGGCGGCGGCTCAGGTCATGCGCTTGACCAATCAGTTGTTCGACAGCCTTCTGACGATCGCCCGCTAGCCGCGTTAGGAGTTGACGATGCCCTCTTTAACCACCCGTGTATCGAGTTATGTGTCTGATCGCGCGTCGGTCTCGGCCATGCGACGACAACAGGCCGAGGTCGCGATCACGCAACGTGAGGTGGCGAGCGGCAGGCGCGAAATCCGCGACCCCGCTGAAATCAATAGTTCCGAGGCCTTGAAAGGCTACCTGGTTCGCAGCGATCGGTACAAGGCTAACGCAGAGTTGGCAACGTATCGTCTTGGGCTCGTGGAGAGCGGACTGGCAAGCGCCATGGAAGCGATGCAGACCGCCCGAGAGTTCGTGGTTAACGCGAATACGGCAAGCGTCAATCCCGAATCACGTCCTATCCTCGCGATTCAGGTCCGCGAAATGCGCGAGCATCTGCTCGAGATCGTCAATCGCAAGGATGCCGAGGGCAACGCACTTTTCGCCGGTCTCAAAACGGGGGTGGTTCCCTTCGTCAAGTCGGGCGACTCTGTGGTGTATCAGGGTGATGCCAATGCACGAAAGCTGCAACTCAGTGATACGCGAACGGTAGAAGACGGTTTCTCGGGTCAGCACCTGTTCGTGGATGTCACCGAGGGGAACGGCACATTCGTGACGACGGTCGATGCTGCGAACACGGGTTTCGGACGCATCTCGCCGGGGTCTGTGGTGGACGTGAGTGCCTGGGACGCAGCGCCGGAGCCTCGGAACTACACGGTTTCAATTGCTGTGAGCGGGGGCGTTAAACAGTACCAGGTTCGTGATGCTGCCAATGCGGTTGTGGCGAGCGGCAACTTCGTTTCGGGTCAAGCGATCAGCTTTCGGGGCATCTCGTTCACCATCACCGGTGAACCTGCAGCAGGAGATAAGTTCGTGGCGAAACAGGCCACGACGGAGAACGTGTTTAAGACGCTCGATCGCCTGATTGCTGCCCTCGACACGAAGTTGAGCGATGGCGCCACGATTGCCAAAATCGGCAGCGAGTACGACTCGGTGCTGCAGCAGGTTGATCGCGTCGTCGAAACGCTGAACTTGGCGCGCGCGGCCGTCGGTTCGCGTTTGGACGTGGTAGAGACGACCGAGAACTTTCGCAGCGAGCAAAAGCTTTTGGCCGAGAAAACACTGTCTACGATCCGCGATGTGGACTTTGCGGAGGCGATGTCCCGTTTGAACGCCCAGATGCAGGCCTTGCAGGTTTCGCAGCAGGTGTACGCCAAGGCCGCTACCAAGAGTCTTTTCGATTACTTGTAAGCAGAATCGCAAAGTCGACCCTAAAGTTTTCTTTTTGGGCTCCGATACAGGGTTTGAAGGAAGGGTGGGGCGCTGATCGGCTCCACTCCTGTAGAACCCCAACACAGGAGTCTTAGAGATGACGACGGTAATCAATACCAACGTGGCTTCGCTGACGGCGCAGCGTACGTTGGCGAAATCCTCTCTTGAAATGGCGACGGCCCTGCAGCGTTTGAGCTCGGGTCTGCG
>RGWK01000345.1 GCA_010029775.1 Gammaproteobacteria bacterium | reverse complement strand
CGCAGCAATTCGCGTGCTCGTCCGTTGAAGCGCAGGATGTCGACAATCATGCGCAGGAAGTTCGGATTGAGCGCGTTGCGGCGCTGCGCAAAAAGCGAATTGATGGAGGTGCCGTTGTACTCGAGGCCGCTGCGTTCGCAGCGCAGCGAGAAACTCATGTTCGACCACTGCCCTGTGGCGCCGAGTTCGCCGAGCAGCGCGATGAAGTTAGGGTAGGTCCAGTCGTTGAAGACGATGAAGCCGGTGTCGACGGCGTAACGCTGTCCAGACCACTCGACATCGACGGTGGCGGTATGCCCCCCGAGATAGTCGTTGGCCTCGTAGAGCACGACCTCGTGCTCGCGCTGCGCGTACCAGGCGACCGTCAGTCCGGCAACGCCGCTGCCCACGATGGCAATGCGCGCCATGTCAGTGGCTGCGGGCGATTCGACGGGTGGAGTGGTCGCGTACCGAGGTCGGAACGGGTTTTAGATCCCAGATGATGCCGAGCCACGACATGACCTTGAGGATGTAATAGGTGATGTCGATCTCCCACCAATAAAACCCTTGGCGCGTCGAACTCGGGAAGTGATGGTGGTTGTTATGCCAACCCTCACCCAGCGTGACGAGCGCGAGCAGCCAGTTGTTTCGGCTGGTGTCGCCCGTTTTGTAACGCTGTCGCCCGAACACGTGCGAGAGCGAGTTGATGGTGTAGGTGCCGTGGTAGCACGCCACGGTCGAGATGAAAAATCCCCAGATCAGCATTTGCCCTGCGCTCGTACCCAGCTCCGGCGCGAATCGATCGAGCAGGGCGCCGAGCGCGAACATGCTGACGGCAAAGAGCACCGGCACGACGATGTCGAACCGATCGAGCCACTGCAGCTCCGGAAACTGCAACAAATCACGCACCCGACGCAGATCGGGGCGAAAACCGCGTGCCGTGAGAAACCACCCCATGTGCGAGCGCACAAAGCCGTGCTGCGCGGGCGAATGTACATCCTCGGGTTTGTCGGAGTAGGCGTGGTGGTGCCGGTGATGCGCCGCCCACCACACCGGGCCACGTTGCACGGCCGTGGCGCCGATGACGCCGAAAATGAACTGCCCGACTCGCGAGGTCTTGAACGAGCGATGCGAGAAATACCGGTGGTAAAACCCGGTGATGGCAAACATGCGGACGAAGTAGGCCAGCACGGCCACCAGCACGGCGACCGGGCTCCAGCCGACCCAAATCACGGCAAGACACGCCAGATGCATGCCGATGAAGGGCAGGATCCGCGCCCACTCGACCTTGTCCGGGATCTCAGGTAACGCCGAGCCGTCGGTGGGTGCCACCAACGGCCCGGTGTCAAACCAGTGGACGAACCCGCGCCACCAGCGCCGCACAGTGTTCACGGGATGACGCGACTCGAGGGCTTACCGCAGACCATGCTGGCGCTTGAGGGCGTCGATACGCTCATCGAGCGGCGGATGGCTCATGAACAGACGCTTCAAGCCAGTCGGGGTGCCGGCACTGATGCCGAACGCCGCCATCTGCTCGGGCAGGCCCTCGGGCTGGTGCGCGCGCTTGAGCGCTTCGAGCGCACCCACCATCGCGGCAGGACTTGCGAGCAGAGCACCCGCCGCATCGGCACGGAACTCACGCTTGCGCGAGAACCAGGAGACGATGATGCTCGCCAGGATGCCGAGCAGCAGTTCGGCGACCAACACGACGCCGAAGTAGGCGATGCCGCCCCCGTTCTCGTTCTTGAAGACCACCTTGTCGACGAAGTTGCCGATGATGCGGGCGAGGAAGATCACGAAGGTGTTGACCACGCCCTGAATGAGCGTGAGTGTGACCATGTCGCCATTGGCGACGTGACCGATCTCGTGACCGAGCACGGCCTCGACCTCTTCCTTGCGCATACGCTGCAGCAAGCCGGTGCTGACCGCGACGAGCGCCTTGTTTTTGTTGGCACCCGTGGCGAAGGCATTGGGTTCGGGCGAATCGAAGATGCCTACCTCGGGCATGCCGATGCCGGCTTCCTGCGCCTGGGCGCGCACGGTGTCGACGATCCAACGCTCCACGTTGTCGCGCGGCTGGTCGATGATGCGCACGCCCATCATGCGTTTGGCGCTCCACTTCGACATCAGCAGCGAGATGATGGCACCACCGAAGCCGAACACGGCGGCGAACACCAGCAGCCCGTAAGCGCTGCCGCCCTGTGCGGCGATGTACTGGTCGATGCCGAGGATGCGCATGACGATCGACAGCACGAACACCACGGCAAGGTTG
>RGWK01000344.1 GCA_010029775.1 Gammaproteobacteria bacterium | reverse complement strand
CAGGCTGTCTTCACTGCCACTCGTCTGCGCCGTGGCATTTTGGCCTTGCGAGGCCAGTGCGGCAAAAACCGCCGCCGAGATCTTCTTGTTCACGGTGTCTCCCCTTGACAACACAGCGTGTCGTCGCTGCTTCGGTTGAGTATCCCCACGTTCACGGCGCGCTATCAGTGAGTGACTGACGTCGTGACCGTTACCGCGAGGATAGAACGAGGTGCGCGATCACCACAAGATGTCGTGTCGTTGAGCCGTGACCCTGCGGGCGTCAAGCGATCAATACGGAATCACGGCACAGGTAAAAAAGCGACCCTTAGGAGCGACTTTACGTCGTCAGCGGTGCGTGGGCTCGAGCTCGACGATCGCCTGGTACACCTGGTTGTGCATGTCCTGATAAGTACGGTTCGGCAGTCCGTCGGCTCCACGCAACACCTGCGCCAGCACCACGGCCACAACCCCGGTGCTCGGGCTCACCATCCAGTTCGTATCGAGTACGCCGGGCCAGGTGTAGTCCCCGTTTCGATTGGCTTGCGGTACAGCTCGATAGTCGATGACCGGCGATACGCCAAGACCGAAGCCGAGGCCGCGCCAGGTATCGCCATAGGCCTTGCCCATGGCGGCGTCGGGCACTTGTTGGCTGACCATCAGTTCGACGGTCTGTGGCGCGAGGTATTGGCGCCCCTCGAAGCGGCCACCATTGGCCAGCATCTGCGCAAACCTCAGGTAGTCGCCAGCCGTGGAGATGAGTCCCGCACCACCGGAGATGAATGCCGGCGGACTCGTCGGCGGCAGGCCGAGGGGCCCGTCGACGCGCTCGAGCGCGCCCGTGGCGTTGCGACGATAGGTGACGGCCACGCGTGAGACATCGGCGGACGACACGAAAAAGCCCGTGTGTGGCATGCCGAGCGGGTCAAACAGTTGGGTCTTCAGGAATTGCTCGAACGGCATGCCCGAGACCACGCTGACGAGGTGCCCAAGCACATCGGTCGCGTAGCTGTATCGCCAGTCGCTGCCGGGTTGGAAGTAGAGCGGTAACCGGGCGAGTTGCCTGATGTTCTCCGCCGTGCTTTGTCCGCCGTAAGGGTTGAACTCCGCCCAGCTCTTGGCGAGCGGTGACGTGCGATCGTAGTTGCTGCCGTAGCCGAGGCCGCTCGTGTGCGTGAGCAGGTGCCGAATGGTGATGGGTCTGCGCAGCGCTTCAGTTTCGATGTTGCCGGCTGCGTCCACGCCTTTGAACACGCGGGTGGCCTCGAACTCGGGCAAGTAGCGTGCGACGGGGTCGTCGAGTTGCAGCTTGCCCTGCTCGTACAACATGAGCACGGCCACCGAGGTCACCGGCTTGCTCATGCTGAAGATGCGAAAGCGGGTATCGAGTGACATCGGGATTGCGTTTTCCCGATCCTGCATACCAACGGCCGCTGAGTAGACGAGCTTGCCGTGACGCGCGACGAGAATACTGTACCCGGCCGCAGCATTGCCCTGCGATTCACGGCGGAAGAACTCGCCGAGGCGAGCAAGGCGCTCCGTGGACATGCCGACTGATTCGGGTGTGGCTCGCGGCAGGGGTGTGTTGGCTGACTTCGTTCCTTGCGCGGCGACGGGCACGGCGTGCAGCGCGAGGCACAGCATGCCGATGGTCAAACCGGTCATCGATGCACGGCGTCGAAACATTTGCGTCACGGTGAGCGACTCCACCTTGCCTGAGAATGGCAGTATAGCGACACTACCGCGAGGGTCAGGAATTCATGAAGACATTGCAGCACTACATCGACGGCCGCTGGGTATCGCCCATCGAGCCGGGCGCCGTGTTTCCCGTCATCAATCCCGCCGACGAGACGCAAGTGGCCGAGATCCGCATGGGCTCTGCCGCCGACGTCGAACTCGCCGTCGCTGCGGCCCATCGCGCGTTTGCCACGTTCGCCTTGACGCCGCGCGATGAGCGACTCGAGATGCTGCGTCGACTTAAGGCGATTTTCGTGCGTCGCCTCGATGAGATGGCCGCAGCCATCACCACCGAAATGGGCGCGCCGCATGACATGTCGCGTGACGCCCAAGCGGCATCGGGTCCCGATCACATCGAAGCGACACTCGTGGCAGCCCTGCAGCTCGACTGGGAAACGCGCATCGGCACCTCCAACGTGGTGCGTGAACCGGTCGGCGTCTGCGGTCTCGTCACGCCCTGGAATTGGCCGATCAACCAGATCATGGCGAAGGTGGCACCTGCTATCGCGGCCGGGTGCACCGTCGTTCTGAAGCC
>RGWK01000343.1 GCA_010029775.1 Gammaproteobacteria bacterium | reverse complement strand
GCCCTTGATGAAGGTGGCGGTTCAGAAACTGCAGGACGGCAAGCTCCACATCGGTGCGCAACCCGAAGACATCGAGCGGTTGCGCGAAGAGATCCGCGCCAGCGAACGCCGACGAAGTCGGGCGTCGATCGCCTCGGCGCTGGGACTCGCAGGCCTGTTGTGGCTTGGACTCGGCCTCGAGCCGGCTTGGCTGACGACAATTCTCGTCATCGGCTCAGCCCTTTTTTACTGGCGTAGTCGTCGCGACTGAGGCGTCGTCGATGAAATCCCAGTATCGCGTCGTCGTCATCGGCGGCGGCATCGTCGGGACCAGCGTGCTCTATCACCTGGCGCGCCATGGCTGGAGCGACGTCGCGCTCATCGAGCGCAGCGAACTCACCGCAGGGTCCACTTGGCATGCGGCAGCAGGTTTTCACGCGCTGAACGACGATCCAAACATCGCTGCGTTGCAGGGCTACACGATCGGACTCTACGCGGACATCGAGCGCGAAAGCGGTCAGAGCGTCGGCATGCACATGACCGGCGGCATAAGCCTCGCCGCCTCTGAAGAGCGCTGGCAGATGCTCAAAGCCGAGCGGGCGATGTACGAGACCATGGACATGGAAACCGTTCTGGTCTCCCCCGAGCAGATCACGGACATGTGTCCGCTCGTTGATCCTCGCGGCCTCAAGGGCGGGCTGTTCGATGCACACGAAGGCTATGTTGATGCGCATGGCGCCACGCATGCGTTCGCCATCGCGGCGCGTAAACGCGGCGCCGACATCATCCTGCGCAACCGCGTACTGGGTCTCACGCAACTCCCGAACGGCCACTGGGAACTCGAAACTGAGCAGGGTCGCGTCGTTGCCGAGCATGTGGTCAATGCTGCGGGGCTGTGGGCGCGGCGCGTAGGTCGCATGGTCGGGCTCAATCTGCCCGTCACGCCGATGTCCCACCATTACCTCGTCACGGATGACGTGCCGATGTTGGCAGCGCTCGGTCGCGAGTTTGTCTCTGTCACCGACCTCGAGGGCTTCACCTATCTGCAGCCCCTCGGCAACGGTGCACTGCTCGGTGTCTACGAGCGTAATCCGCAGCATTGGAGCCCCGAAGGCGCACCATGGGATTACGGCATGGACCTGCTGCCGCCGGACGTCGATCGTATCCTGCCGGAACTCGAAATCGGCTTTGCGCGCTTTCCTGCACTGGCAGAAGTCGGCATCAAGCGATGGGTGAATGGCGCATTCACGTTCACGCCGGATGGCAATCCGCTCGTCGGACCGGTGCCGGGTCGACGCAACTACTGGGTCGCCTGCGGCTGCATGGGCGGTTTCTCACAAGGTGGTGCCATCGGTCTCACGCTCGCGCGCTGGATGATCGATGGCGACCCGGGCTACGACATCTTCGGGATGGACGTCGCACGCTACGGCGCGTTTGCGGCGGAAGATCGCTACCTGCGCGATACCACTCGCCAGTTTTATGCGCGGCGGTTCGTGATTTCCTATCCGAACGAGGAGCTGCCCGCCGGCAGACCGCTCAAAACCTCACCCGTACACGATCTGCTGGCCGCCGAGGGTGCGCGCTTCGGCTGCACTTGGGGCATGGAAACGCCGCAGTTCTTCGCGCGTGGGCGAGGTGATTTTGTCGAAACCCTTACCATGCGCCGCTCGAACGCCCATGCGTTCGTCGCCGAGGAAGTACGCGCGACCCGCGAGGCGGCAGGGATGTTCGATGCCGCCGTCTATGCGCGCTACGAAGTCAGCGGTCCCGGTGCAGAGGCTTGGCTCGATCGGCTGCTGATGGGTGACCTGACGGTCAGTCGTTTGGCCGAGGATCGATTCTGGTTGATCGGCTCGTATTATTTGCAGCAGTGGCATGGCCGCTGGTTCAATGAATTACTGCCGCCACGCGGCGTAACGCTACGCAACCTCAGCGATACGTGGTCCGGTTTTGCGCTCTCGGGGCCTCTCGCGCGCAAGATCGTGCAGCCACTCATCGACCGTGACCTATCGAATGCCGCCTTTCCGTTCATGTGCTGCGCTGAAACGGGCGTGGGCCTCGGCAGTGGCGTCATCGCAAGACTCTCGCTGACCGGAGAGCTGGGGTACGAACTCTACGTGCCCGCACCACAACAACGGATGCTCTACCACGCGCTGATGGATGCGGGACAGGGGCTTGGTCTGCGGAACATCGGTAACCGTGCGCTCGACTCGCTGCGGCTGGAAAAGAGCTTCGGCATCTGGTCGACGGAATTCACCCAGTCCACGACCCCCGGGATGTGTGGGCTCGATCGACACATC
>RGWK01000342.1 GCA_010029775.1 Gammaproteobacteria bacterium | reverse complement strand
TATTTCGGCAGCCTCGCCAACGCAACGGGGCGTTACGTCTACGCCACGGTGTCGCGGTCGTTCTGAGTCGAGACCGCCTTCGCGGGACTAGCCGTATCGAGTCGTCCTAAAACGCCGACCCATCGATGCCATCAGCTAGGGCGGAGAGCATTGCCGATTCCTCGGCGGTGCTCTCCGCCCGGTCATCGATGAGTCAGTAGGTACTGGCGGCGCACCAGTTGGATGACCCTCTAGCGACACCCACTGCTCAATGTAGTCTGGTGTAAGCCGGAATCCACACCATTGGCGGTGTACATGCCATCGAGTCGCGTGGCTGGATGCCCTTGAGATTACCGGCCTTGTCGTACGCACTCTCGTATTCAACGTCTGCACCGAGTGCGACACCGAAACCCTCTCCTTAGCTTTAGAACCGCCACCCGAAAGACACCGTGACGGCCAGCGGTTCGTAGTCCGCTTTGATTTTGCCGGTCGTTCCGGTCTCGCCATTGAGCTCAACATTAGAGGCCAGCAAATAGCGAACGCCGGCGTCGATGAATGCGCGCTCACTGAGTGCGTAACGCGCACCGAGCAGCGCCTGAAATGCCGTGCCGGAACCGCTGAACGATTGCTCGACTCCGGTATTCTCGAAGTCGATGTCCACTTCCGTGAGGTACACGGCTCCAACTCCCGCATAGGTTCGGGCGCGCGGTGAACCGATAAGATCAAATTCGCGCAAGGCGTTTACCGCAATGCTCGTCGAGGCATAGTTGCCGTCGCCCGAGGGGCCGCCGGCGGCGAGCGTGAACACCGGGTGGTCGACGGATTGGTATGCGAACTCCGTTTCGAGACGCCAGACTTCGCCGAGATAACGACCAATCGATCCGCCCGCAAGGAAACCGGTGTCGAGAGGGAGGGTCGGCGACGCTACACCCGCGACTCCGGGTCGGGAGTAAGCGAGCTTCTGGTCTGCCTGAGACACGACCCCCACCGTGCCCGCGGCGTACCACCCCTGTGCTGCGCTCGTGATGCTGGCACTGCAGACGCCTGCCGTGGCGATCGCCACCCATCTGACCCACCGCCGACGCTTCGACGACACCAAACCATTAAACATAAACTCACTCCATGTGGCTTGTTTGATCTAACCGACATCGCCCTGTCTTGCGGACGATGCAGCGATAGACCGCGAAGTGAGGTGCGCCGTTGTCGGTTGTTGCAGTCGCATGAACGAGCGGTCGCGACGATGAACAAGCGGCGGTAGTGGAAGGGCTTTGCAGCAGATTGATAAACTTCGCGCTCGCTGAAGCAATCGGTTCACAAGACGTGCGAACAGACGATAAGTCACTGATTCGTTTTGATTTCCTCGAGCCGACATACCTGCTCGCGGTGGGTATCGTGTTACTTGGTGCCGTTGTCTCTGTGGGGGGTGATCTTGGTCTTCGTGCACCGCTTATCGTGATCGGCATCGTTTGGGGACTGCATCTGTCGGTGGGACTCGCCGCCCTTCGCCTGAGCGTGATCGGTCTGTCGCGGTGGTGGGCGACGGCAGGCTGGTCAGATCCGCCGTTGTTGGCCAGCGCGGGTCTACTCACCTCGCTGGTGCTGGCGCCGTTTTCCTTCGCGATCGACCAAGTGCTGACCGCCCTTGGTGTGGTGACTGACGACGCTCCACTCTCCACTCTCGGTCAGTGGCCGATCGGGATCTTTGAGGAATGGACCCGAGTCGTCGGTCCAGCCTTATTGGTCGCCCTGCTGCTCGGACTGCCGGCGTGGTGGTCTCGCCGGAACGCGCCCTCGATACCTGTCCCAACCGCTGAACCCGCGGCACCGGTCGTGGAGCCGGAGACACCAGCGACCGTCGGCTCGTGCTTGCAGCGGTTGCCGCCGGCATTGGGGACCGACCTGATTGCCGTTCGCTCCGAGCTTCAATACGTGCGTATCTACACCACGCGCGGTGACGCGCTGGTGCTCGGGGCGCTCAAGGACATCGCCGAGCAGCGAGAGGCCGATGGGCAGCTCGTACACCGGTCGTGGTGGGTATCGAACCGACACGTTCGAACACTACGTCGGCGGGGTACGCGCTACATGCTCACGATGACGAATGGACTCGAGATTCCCGTCAGCCGCAGGCGTCAACCCACTTTGATCAGCCAGTTCGGTAGCAGCGCAACGCTGAATTGAGCTGAGCGCTTACGGCGCGATCGGTGACATCGCCTTCAACAGTGCATCGAGATCGTAGAAGTGGAAGGTTTTGTCCGTCGACATGGCGACGAGTAAGCCACCTGGGAACCCCGGCAGCGGTAT
>RGWK01000341.1 GCA_010029775.1 Gammaproteobacteria bacterium | reverse complement strand
CTGCTCTGGCTGATCAGCGGCGCCTTCGGTCTTGCCGACCAGTCTCTCGGCCCCAATCCTGTTCGCGAAATGCTGCACGTGACAGGCAAGACGGCGCTCAATCTGCTCATGATAACTTTGCTCATCAGCCCGCTTCGCGCAGTGACGGGCCAGAGTCTCTGGCAAAGACCGCGCCGCATGCTGGGCCTTTTTTGCTTCACATACGCGCTGCTACATTTTTTGATTTACACCGGGCTCGAGCTCGATCTCGACTTCAGCGATCTGGCTCGAGAAATCTCTCGACGACCGTTCATCATCATCGGCATGGCCGCGCTGCTCGCGATGCTGCCGCTCGCCATCACCTCGACGGACCGCATGATGCGACGGCTCGGCCGACGCTGGCAGAAATTACACCAGCTCGTTTATCCGATCGCACTCTTAGCGATCTGGCACTACTACTGGCAAGTCAAAGCGGACATACGCGAACCGCTACTTTACGCGGCTGGACTTGCTCTGCTAATCGGTTGGCGTTTTATTCGAAAATCCAAGCTGGCACGCGCTGCCAACCGTCGCAACCGTGTCTGGTGCGAAGCAGACGTATAGCGTTGTGGCCGCTTCAAGCGCCTACTGTGAAATCAAGACGGTGACGGTCTCCGGAGTCGTCAACAGCTATCTGCGCATGAAGAAGCTCGGCAGCTGCAAGGTGGGTATCACCGCAGCAGCAGCAGCACCATATCTGGCAGGTACGAACTACTACACCTACGTGCTCGGCAAGGGGGTGTTGGCCGCGCCATCTGCCGTCCCTGCAGCAACGCGCACGATCGGTGCCGGAAGTGTGACGCTGGGTACCTATGCGGATGACGCGAACACGGCGGGTTATCAGGCGACATCGGCGATGCCGAAGATCACATGGAGCGAAGTGTCTGGGGGAACCGCTTCAGCCAACGCCTGCAAGATCTCAGGGACCAAGCTCACCTTCGCGCCAGTCGCAGGCGATGCCACAAAGACGTGCAAGATCAAGGGGACTGCGGCTTCGAGCGCAAACTGGGGCTCTTGGACCGTCACCTATACCCTCACCTTCGCCGCACCATAGTCAGCGCGTAGACTGAGCGGCGTGAACGCGCCGGACTCCTCAACTAGGTTGTTAGCCCCGCGCCTCGTTGCGCGCGTGTGGGGTGGTGATCGTCTTCGCGCGCTTGCCCCCGACGCAGCTCCGAGTGGCCCAATCGGCGAGGCCTGGTTCGGCGATGCCGACGAGCAACCAGGCGGTGTTCTGGTGAAGCTGCTCGACGTGCAGGATCGGCTTTCGGTGCAGGTGCACCCCGATGATGCCCTCGCCAAGGTGATGCACGGCACTGATGCGATCGGCAAGCATGAGGCGTGGTTGGTCCTTGAGGCCGCGCCCGACGCTCAGTTGCTGCTCGGGCGTGCTCCATCCGTCGCCGCCGCCGACATTACGAGTGCCCTGACCGCTGGCGCTGACATCACCCCACTCCTCGCCCGACATGCGGCGCGTCGCGGCGATGTGTTCGACGTTCCGACCGGCTGCCTTCATGCGCTCATGCCCGGCCTCTTCATCTGGGAGGTGCAGCAGCGCTCTGATCGCACCTATCGTGTCGCCGACTGGGGTCGGCATGATCCGTCGCGACCACTCCATCGCGCGGAGGCGCTTCGCGCGACCGACGCCTCGCATCAGGCGACCCGCAGCGCTGTGATCGATTGGAAGCAGCCAGGCGAGCAGAGGCTCGTCACCTCGCCGCACTTCTCAGCCCGAGCCGTTGTGGGGCCATGGTCTGGGGCGATAGCCGTTGGGCCACATGGGGCAACCGCCACCGCTACGGGCGCCGCCGTCGTGGATGGGCTTCGGCTACGGGCATTGGCCTCCGCGCACCTCGCCGGGAGTGAGGTCGACCTTGAGATTTCTTCAGGGGCGGCCCTGCTCATTGCCGAAGGGAACTAGGCGAAAGATTCGGATTCCTTAACCTTTGCGCCTTTGAGCACAAATAGGCACGGAAAAAAGTTGCGCGTCGGCGTGCGCTCGTTCATGATTGAGGTCCTCGACTGCGTCGGGCGCAGCCGCATCGTCGCATCTACATCCGTAGATGAGCCGTGATCACGTAGTCCGAAACAGAGGCGAGCCCAACCGGAACGGTTGGGAATAGCAGATAGGAGGACCTCATGAAGGTCTTTAACAAGAAGGGCCTTAGCGCCCTTGCAGCAGTTGCGATCCTCGCAGCTGCATGCGGTGGCTCGACGGCGAGCACCGCGGGCAAGACGTTGACGATCGGGATCAGCTTCCCG
>RGWK01000035.1 GCA_010029775.1 Gammaproteobacteria bacterium | reverse complement strand
AGGAAGGCACTCCACTCCCAGGCGCCCGCCGCCACGGCGAGCACCACCACCACAAGCGTAGCGAGCGGAGGCAGCACGAACAGGATCGCCAACAGCCCGCAGAGCAACACCAGAGCCGTGGCGATGCGCTGCTGCAGGCCAACGGGCCGCGTCATCCGCGAACCTGCTTGCCGGTGAGCCCGAACCGCCGCTCGCGCTGTGAAAAATCTTCGATCGCTGCCGCAAGCTCGGCGATGTTGAAATCAGGCCACAGCGTATCGGTGAAGAAGAGCTCTGCGTAAGCGATGTTCCAGAGCAGAAAATTGCTGATGCGATGATCCCCGCCCGTACGGATGAAAAGGTCCGGGTCGGGCAGATCGGCAAGTTGCAGTTCGCCCGCAAAGCGCTCCTCATCGATCTCAGCCGGGCGCAGCGCGCCACTTGCCGCCTGCTCGGCGAGCCGCCGCGCGGCCTCGAGCACATCCCAGCGCCCGCCGTAGCTCACCGCCACCTGCAGCCTGAGGCCCGTATTGCCCGCCGTCAGCGCTTCCGCCTCGGCGATGCGCTGCTGCAACCGCACCGACAGGCGCTGCCGATTGCCGATCACCCGCAGGCGCACCTGATTGGCGTGAAGCTCCTCGACTTCGCGATCGAGTGCGTCCATGAAGATCGCCATCAGCGTCGACACCTCGGTCTCGGGGCGTCGCCAGTTCTCGCTCGAGAACGCAAACAGCGTGAGCGCACCCACGCCAAGCCGCGCACACTCGCGGATCGTCACGCGCACGGGCTCGATCCCGGCACGGTGACCAAAGGTGCGTGGCTCGCCACGGGCTTCGGCCCAGCGGCCGTTGCCATCCATGACGATCGCGATGTGTTCGGGCAGTGCCACCTCGAGTGCTACCTCAGGGGCTCAGACCTGCATGATCTCTTTTTCTTTGACTGCCAGCGCCTGCTCGATATCCGCCACGTGCTTGTCGGTGAGCTTCTGGATCTCTTCCTGCGCCTTCTTTTCCTCATCCTGGCTGATGAGCTTTTCCTTCTGCGCTTCCTTCACATCCTGCAGCACGTCGCGCCGCACATTGCGCACGGCCACGCGGGCGTTCTCCGCATCGCCACGCACCACCTTGGTGACATCGCGCCGGCGCTCCTCGGTGAGCGGCGGCAGCGGCACGCGGATCACGGTGCCCGCGGTGTTCGGCGTAAGACCGAGGTCGGACTTGTAGATCGCTTTCTCGACCGCCTGTACCGCGCCTTTATCCCAGGGCGTGATGACGAGCGTGCGCGCGTCTTCGACGCTGACGTTGGCGAGCTGCTGGAGCGGCGTTTCGGTGCCGTAGTAGTCGACCCGCAGGTTCTCGACGAGGCTCGGGTGAGCCCGCCCCGTGCGCAGCTTCTTGAGGTCGGCCTGGAACTGCTGCACGCACTTGGCCATGCGCGCGGTCGCGTCTTTCTTGAAATCTTCGATCATGGTCGGATCCTGTGCGAACTTTGAAGTTACTGGTTATATACGACCGTGCCGATGTCTTCACCCCGGGCGATGCGCAGCAGATCGCCGGCATTGCCGAGATTGAACACCTGCAGCGGCAGCCGGTTGTCGCGGCACATGACAATCGCCGTGGCATCCATCACCGCCAAGCGCTCATCGAGCACCCGATCGAAGGTCAACCGCGGATACCGTACCGCATTCGGGTCCTTCATCGGATCGGCCGAGTAGATGCCGTTGACCTTGGTCGCCTTGACGAGCAGCTCAGCGCCGATCTCAATGGCGCGCAGCGAAGCGGCCGTGTCGGTGGTAAAGAACGGATTGCCGGTCCCGGCTGCAAACAGCACCACCCGCCCCTTCTCGAGGTGACGGATCGCCCGGCGGCGGATGTAGTCCTCGCAAACCTCGTTGATACGGATCGCTGACATCACCCGTGCATAGGTCCCGATCGACTCGAGGGCATCCTGCATGGCAAGGCAGTTCATGACCGTGGCCAGCATGCCCATGTGATCGCCCGTGACGCGATCCATCCCCGAGCGCGCGAGACCCTCGCCGCGGAAGATGTTGCCGCCACCGATGACCACGGCCACCTGCACGCCAAGACCCAGTAGTTCCTGGATCTCGAGCGCGATGCGCTTGAGGATCTGCGGGTCGATTCCGTAGTCGGACGAGCCCATCAGGGCTTCGCCGGAGAGTTTGACCAGTATGCGCTTGTAGCGCACGGGTGCTTGAGTTGTCATCACCAGACTCCTCTTGAAGAAAACCCCGCCGAGGCGGGGTTTCTGGTTGGCGTTCGGTGCAGTTTACTTGCCTGCGGCTGCGCCGCTACTGGCTTTCACCTGGGCCATAACCTCGCCCACGAAATCGTCCTGCTTCTTTTCGATGCCGGCGCCGACTTCGAAGCGACGGAAGGCCTTGACCTCGGCCTTGGCGGCCTTCAGCAGCTTCTCCACCGTCTGATCCGGGTCGCGCACGAACGGCTGGCCGAGCAGCGTCTTTTCATTGAGCGTCTTGCGGATGCGGCCTTCGACCATCTTGGCGACGATCTCGGCGGGCTTGCCCTCGGCGAGCGCCTTCTCGGTTTCGATCTCGCGCTCCTTGGCGAGCATCTCGGCGGGCACCTCAGCGACCGACAGATACTCCGGGTTGATGGCAGCCACGTGCATAGCGATGTCGTGCGCGAGTGCGGCATCGCCGCCCTCGAGTGCAACCAGAGCGCCGATGCGCGTGCCGTGGCGGTAGGCCCCGAGCACGCCGCTCGCGGACAGGGTCGCATGCCGACGAACGCTGATGTTCTCGCCGATCTTGGCGACGAGGGCACGACGGCGCTCATCGACCGATTCGCCCGAGGGCAAAGCGAGTGCGTTCAGCGCCTCGAGCGAGGCCGGGTTCGAGCCCAGCGTCACCTTGGCCACATCGGCGGAGAAGGCCTGGAAATCAGCCTCGCGCGCCACGAAGTCGGTCTCGCAGTTGACTTCGACCATCGCCGCAGACTTGCCGTCCGCAGACTTCTCGAGAGCGATAACGCCCTCGGCCGCCACGCGGGAAGCCTTCTTGTCGGCCTTGGCAAGACCCTGCTTGCGCATGAGTTCGGCTGCGGCATCCAGATCGCCCTGTGTTTCGACGAGGGCTTTCTTGCACTCCATCATGCCGGCGCCTGTGCGCTCGCGCAGTTGCTTGACGGCTTCAGCAGTAATGCTCATGACTTAACCCCTGCGACGCGGCGCGCCCGTGGGGCCAGCCTTGCGACGCGGCGCCGAAGCGCTCGCGGCCGGTGCGACTTCACCATCGGCAGCCGCCTCCGGCACATCCACCTCGGCCTCATCGGCAGCGGCAGCCGGAGCGACCGACGCGGCCATCGGCCGACGACGGGTTTGGGCGGGTGCCGGCGCGCCACGGCGCGGCGCACGGCCGGCCGGTGCTTCGCGACGCGGCTTGCCGCCGCGCGCACCCTTCGGCTTCGGATTGCCGTTCTCGTCGAGCTCGACGAACTCGTCTTCGCCCGACACCGACAGCGCCGGAGCCGCAGCGCGACCCTCGATCACGGCATCCGCAATACCGCCCGCGTACAGCGCGATGGCGCGCATGGCGTCATCGTTGCCGGGCACAAGGTAGTCAACGCCGTCAGGCGAGCAGTTGGTGTCAACGATGGCAACCACCGGAATGCCCAGCTTGTTGGCTTCGTGGATGGCGATCTTCTCGTGGCCGACATCGACCACGAAGATCACGTCCGGGAGCGACTCCATGTCCTTGATGCCGCCCAAGCTGCGCTCGAGCTTTTCCATTTCGCGGCGCAGCATCGTGCCTTCTTTCTTGCCACGCTTGTCGAGCGAGCCGTTGGCCTTCATCTCGACGAGATCGGCAAGGCGCTTGATCGACTGGCGCACGGTCTTGAAGTTGGTGAGCATGCCGCCGAGCCAACGCTGGTTGACGAACGGCATGCCGGCGCGCACCGCTTCCTTCTGGATGGGCTCGCGGGCCGAACGCTTGGTGCCGACGAACAGCACCGTGCCGCCGTCAGCGGCGACCTTCTGCACGAAACCGGCGGCTTCGGCGAAGAGCGGCTGCGTCTTCTCGAGGTTGATGATGTGAATCTTGTTGCGCTCACCGAAGATGTACTCGGACATTTTCGGGTTCCAGAAGCGGGTTTGGTGTCCGAAGTGGACACCCGCTTCCAGCATCTGTCGCATGGACACGCTGGGCATCGATCTCTCCTTGTCGGGTTGGGCCTCCGCACATCCTCGGCTGCCATCCCTCACTCTCCTTGCGAAGAGCCCGGGACACCCAGCAACCGATGCAACGATGTGCGTGTGGGTTGGTTTACGTTGCCAAAAAAGGCCGCGCTTTATACCATGCACCTCCCGTAAAAACAACGCTTTACGGCCCCCTGAACTTTACGGCCCCTGCCGCTCTCCGCCGATGCCCGTCACCGTCAAAAATCCCGCCGAACAGCAGAAGATGCGTGAAGCCGGCCGCCTGGCCGCGGAGGTGCTCGACATGATCGGCGAGCACGTCAAGCCCGGGGTCACCACGGACGAGCTCGATGCGCTCTGTCACGACCACATTACCCGCATCCAAAAGGCGATCCCCGCGAACCTCAATTACCGGGGCTTTCCGAAGACCATCTGCACCTCGGTGAATCACGTGGTGTGCCACGGCATCCCGGGCGACAAGCGTCTAAAGGACGGCGACATCATCAACATCGATGTCACCGTGATCCGCGACGGCTTTCATGGCGACACGAGCCGCATGTATTACGTCGGCAAGGCCCCGGTGCAGGCGCAGCGCCTCGCCGAGACCTGCTTCGAGGGGATGTGGCGCGGCATTCGTACCGTGGCTCCCGGCAGCTATCTCGGGGACATCGGTCATGCGATCCAAACTTACGTCGAAGCGCAGGGGTTTTCGGTGGTGCGCGAATACTGCGGCCACGGCATCGGCCGCATCTATCACGAAGACCCGCAGATCCTGCACTACGGCGAACCCGGCACCGGACTGCAGCTGCGAGAGGGCATGACCTTCACCATCGAGCCGATGATCAACGCGGGCAAGCGTCACGTGAAATTGCTGCCGGATGGCTGGACGGTGGTGACCAAGGATCACTCGCTCTCGGCACAGTGGGAGCACACCGTGCTCGTGACCGCCTCGGGCTACGAAGTGCTCACGCTCGGGGCCCAGTGATGCCGATGGACGGCCCGCTGGAGGAGTTCGGCTCCCCTGACGCGCGCGGTCCGCTCGAGGGCGACGCGAGCCTCGCGTGGCCGCTGCTCGATCTACTGCCCGAGCAACTGGCGACAGCCGGCAGCACGGCTGAGGCCTACGCAGACGCGCTGCGCCAAGCACAAGCCCAACTCAAGAGCCGCTTCGAGGCCGAAGAGCCCGTCGAGACGCTGGTGCGCGCCCGTGCGCGACTGCTCGATGTGGTGCTCCGCGAAGCCTGGCGTACGCGCCTACCGCAACACGATGCCGACTGGGCGCTGGTGGCGGTCGGTGGCTACGGCCGTGGCGAACTGCACCCCTTCTCCGACATCGACATCCTGATTCTGGTGCCCGCCGCCCTTGATGACGCCGGCCGTCAGGCACTCGAAAGCTTCGTCACTTTTCTTTGGGATATCGGTCTTGAGATCGGCCACAGCGTGCGCACTGTCGAGGAGTGCCGCAGTGCCGCCGAGGGCGATGTGAGCATCATGACCACGCTCGTCGAAGCGCGCCGCCTCGCAGGCTCGGCGCCGCTCGTCAGCGCCCTGCTCGAGGCGCTCTCGCCACAGCACCTGTGGCCCGTGAAGGAATTCTTCGAGGCCAAGGTCCGCGAGCAGAACGAGCGGCATGCGAAGGCCAACGACACGGCGTACAACCTCGAACCCAACGTCAAGACTGGCCCTGGGGGCTTGCGCGATATCCAGACCATTGCCTGGGTCGCCAAGCGGCACTTTGGGGTCGAGTCGCTAGACCAGCTCGCAACCCAAGGGTTTCTGACTCCGGCAGAACTGCGCCGCCTGCAAAGTGCCCAGTCCTTCCTCTGGCGTGTTCGCTTTGCGCTGCACAGCATCACCGGCCGACGCGAAGATCGGCTGCTGTTCGATCATCAGATGAAACTCGCGCGCATCTTCGGCTACGAGGATGCCTCCTTCACGCTGGCGGTCGAGCAGCTCATGCAGCGCTACTACCGCACCGTGATGGATGTGAGCCTGCTCAACGAACTGCTGCTGCAGCTGTTTCGTGAAGCCATTCTCGATGAAAGCGCGGCGCCGCAGCCGCTCAACCCGCGCTTCCAGGTCACCAACGGCTACCTCGAAGCGTTGCACGATGACGTCTTCGTCCGCCAACCCTCGACGCTGCTCGAAGTATTCGCCCTGCTGCAGCAGAACCCAGAGATCCGCGGCGTACGCGCGCACACCATTCGCGCGATCGTCCGCAATCTTTGGCTGATCGACGAGGAGTTCCGCCAGAATCCGCGCAACCATCGGCTCTTCCTCGAGATCCTGCGAGCGCCCGCAGGCGTCACCAACGAGCTGCGGCGCATGAACACCTACGGCGTGCTCGGTCGCTACATTCCCTCGTTCGGCCGCATCGTCGGGCGAATGCAGTACGACCTGTTCCACGCCTACACCGTCGATGCGCACACGCTCTTTGTGGTGAGCAACCTGCGTCGACTTGCACTACCGCGCTTCGACCACGAGCTGCCCGGCCTCTCGCGCATCATGCAGGCGCTGCCGAGACCCGAAGTGGCCTACCTCGCCGCACTCTTCCACGACATCGCCAAGGGCCGCGGCGGCGATCACTCGGATCTCGGTGCGGTCGATGCCGAGTCGTTCTGCCTCGAACAAGGTCTGTCGCGCTACGACGCGCGTCTTGTGGCCTGGCTCGTGCGCAACCACCTGCAGCTATCGCTCACGGCGCAAAAGCAGGATATCTCCGATCCTAAGGTCATCAACGAATTCGCGCGCCTCGTGGGCGATGAAACCCACCTCGATTACCTCTACGTGCTGACGGCCGCCGATGTGCGCGCCACCAATCCGCGCCTGTGGAACTCCTGGAAGGCCTCGCTCTTCAGCGAGATCCACGATCGGGTCAAGCGCGCCTTGCGCCGAGGCCTCGAGTCGCCCATCGATCAGGACGAACTCACGCACGAGAACCAGAGCCAGGCACGCGAGATCCTTGCGGCGCAGGGGCTCGCGGATGCGGCGATCGACGCTGTTTGGAAAAACCTGACCGACAGCTGTTTCCTGCGGCACACGCCACAGGAGATCGCCTGGATCACTCGCGAGAGCGCCGGGCACGACAGCGATGCGCCCGTGGTGGCGGTGCAGGCCGAGAGCGAGCGCGGCACGACCGCCATCATGACCTGCGCACCGCATCGGCAGCATGGTTTTGCGCGTACCACGGCCGTGCTCGATCAGCTCGGGCTCAACATCGTCGATGCGCGAATCACACCGACTCGCGATGGCAACAGCATCGATCTCTACCATGTGCTCGAAGAAGACGGCACACCGATCGCCGACGCCGAGCGCCACGAAGAGATCCAGTACGCGCTCACGCGCTCCCTCGCGAGCGGTCGCGACGGGCTCATCAACGTCACTCGCCGTGCACCACGCCAGGTGCGCATGTTCAACACGGCAACGCAGATCAACGTCACGGCCGATGAGCGCAACCAGCGCTCGGTGCTCGAGATCACCGCCGGCGATCGACCGGGGCTCCTGTGCGATATCGGCAAGGTGATGATGGAAGAGCGCATCGATCTGCTCGGCGCCAAGGTCATGACGGTCGGCGAGCGGGCGGAGGACGTGTTCTACGTCAGCGATGCCGAGCACGGGCCATTGTCGGAGAGCCGCGCCCAGGCGCTCGTAGCCAAACTCACGCAAGCGCTCGAGCGCCGGCGTGCCGCCTGAGTTCGCAAGCCCGTGAACCCTGATCTCGATCGACTGCAGGCCTACCCGTTCGAGCGTCTCGCCGCACTGAAGGCTGGCGTCACGCCGCCTGCGCATCTGGCGCACATTGCTCTGTCGATCGGTGAACCCAAGCACGCACCGCCGGCGTTCGTCCTCGACACACTGCGGGGCGCCTTGGCGGGCGTCGGCAGTTACCCCGCCACGGCGGGTCTGCCGGAACTGCGCGCGGCCTGCGCGTCGTGGTTGCAGCGACGGTTCTCGCTGCCCGCCGAGCGCATCAGCGCAAGCCAGGTGCTGCCGGTCAACGGCACGCGCGAGGCGCTGTTTGCCATCGCGCAAGCTGTGGTCGATCGCAGCCGCCCCGGCGCACTCGTGGCGATGCCGAATCCGTTTTATCAGATCTATGAAGGCGCGGCGCTACTCGCAGGCGCCGAGCCGCTTTTCATCGAGACTCCGGCGGAGCGCGGCTTCCTGCCTGATTTCGATGCCGTACCCGCAGCCACCTGGGATCGGGTGCAACTGCTGTATCTGTGCAGCCCGGGTAATCCGGCAGGCGCCGTCATGGGTGTGTCCGAGTGGCGTCGCGCGCTCGAGCTCGCAGAGCGGCACGATTTCATCATCGCGGCCGATGAGTGCTACGCCGAGCTCTACCCCAATGAGGCCGCGCCGCCGCCCTCGCTGTTGAACGCAGCCCTCGCCGCAGGCCATTCGGGCTTCGAGCGCTGCATCGTGTTTCACAGTCTCTCCAAGCGCTCGAGCCTGCCCGGCTTGCGCTCCGGCTTTGTCGCCGGCGATCGGCGGCTGCTCGAGAAATTCCTGCTCTATCGAACCTACCACGGCAGCGCGATGCCCGAGCCCACGCAGCGTGCGAGCATCGCCGCGTGGAACGACGATGCGCACGTGCGCGAAAATCGGGCGCTCTATCGCGAAAAATTCGCTCGCGTACTGCCCATCCTGCAGCCCGCGCTGCCGGTCGAGGCCCCACAGGGCGGGTTTTATCTTTGGCCCGAGGTGGGTGGAGATGATGCCGCATTCACGCGTGAACTCTTCGCCGCCACCCACGTCACGGTGGTACCCGGCTCCTATCTCTCCCGCGGCAGTGCAGGTGCCGGTCGGGTGCGGATCTCTCTCGTGGCGAGCGTCGACGAATGCGTCGAAGCCGCACACCGAATTGCTAGCTTTGTGAAAGGACGAACCCCATGACCGACCACACCGCCCTCAAGTCCCTCATCGAAGCCGCCTTCGAACAGCGCGCCGAGATCACGCCGAAGAGCATCTCGCGCGAACTGCGGGTGGCGCTCGATGAAGTTCTGGACCTGCTCGATCAAGGGAAAGCACGCGTCGCCGAAAAGCAGGGTGGCACCTGGGTGGTCAACGACTGGCTGAAGAAAGCGGTGCTGCTCTACTTTCGCGCCTGGGACAACAAGCTCATCGAAGGCGGCCATACGCGCTTTTTCGACAAAGTGCCGCTGAAGTACGCCGCCATGGACGAGGAGAGCCTGCGCGCAAGCGGCACGCGTGTAGTGCCCGATGCGGTGGTGCGCAAGGGTTCGTACGTGGGTCCGAACGTCGTGCTCATGCCCTCTTTCGTCAACATCGGCGCCTACGTCGACTCCGGCACCATGGTCGACACTTGGGCGACGGTCGGCTCCTGCGCGCAGATCGGCAAGAACGTGCACCTCTCGGGTGGCGTCGGCATCGGCGGGGTTCTTGAGCCGCTGCAGGCCTCGCCGACCATCATCGAGGACAACTGCTTTATCGGCGCCCGCTCGGAGATCGTCGAGGGTGTCGTCGTCGAGGAAGGCGCCGTGATCTCGATGGGGGTATTCATTGGCCAGAGCACACGCATCTACGATCGCGAGACGGGTGCCGTGACCCAGGGCCGCGTTCCCGCGGGCGCCGTTGTGGTGCCCGGCAGCTTGCCCTCGAAAGATGGTCGTTACTCGCTCGCTTGCGCGGTGATCGTCAAGCGGGTGGATGCCCAGACGCGCGCCAAGACCTCGATCAACGAACTGCTGCGTACGACCGACTGAGCGGTCGCACGCAGCCCACCGGCCGCACGCAGGCCGATTTCAGAAGCTCGCCGAGATCGAGGCCGAGTAACTGACTTCCCGATCGTAGCGGTTGAAGAACGTCTGCTGCGAGAGACTCTCGCGGTTCTCGAGGCCGATCTGCAGGTTGACCAGATGATTGGACTGACCAGTCAATTGCGTGCCATCGACGAAAAAGTTGCTGGCCGGCTGTGGCGTGGTGCCGAAGACGTTGGTGATGTCACCAGGGCTCACCTTGATCGACGAGTCTGACCAAGTGTAATTCGCGATCAGCACGCCGCGCCGCGAGGCAAAGAAGGCGTTGTCGAACACCAGGTCCATGTCGAAATACTTCTGCGACTCAAGCTCTACACCGTACAGCGTCGCTTCCGGCGCGTTGGCGAAGCTCGTCACGGGCGAGTTGTCATTGAAGCCCGTGAACGCCTCGATCGGCTTGTCGATCTTCTTGTAGAAGCCCGCCACGGCGAAACGTTGCTCCGGGGCGAAGTACCACTCGTAGCGCAACTCCGCGTTGGTGAACTCGCTATCGACAAGCAGCGGATTGCCGCGATAGGCCCGGTTGCTCTCCGGGTCGAAGTACGCTTGGAACATGAGTTCGCGGAACTGCGGCCGGGCAATGGTCTTCGAGCCGTTCAGACGCAACTGCATGTCGTCGCCGAACTTGTAAGTCAGCGTGATCGCCGGCAACACGTAGTCGTTTTCGAGGTTCGTACCGGCCGTCGACGAAGATGCCGTCTTGAACACCTGCAGAGGGTTCACGAGTTGTTCCGCCTTCTCGTAGCGCGCGCCGGCGCTAAGCTCGAGACCATCGGCCAGTTCCGTCTGCAATTGCAGGTACGCGGCATTGGTCTGCATCTCGGCTGCGAACGCCGGGTCGGTTTCGGTCGATTCGACCATGCCGACTTTGTAGTACTGGATCACAGCCTTGCCGAGCAGGTAATCGGGCCGGAACATCGCGACACCGCTCGGAAAGTCCGAGGGTGCCACGACCAGGAACTCGCGACGCTTGGATTCACGCTCGGTCTTGCTGAAATCGTAGCCACCCGAGACGAACGTGGATGGCGTCACTTCCCAGGTCAGATCGAGACCGTACGAGAACAAATCCTCGTTGAGATCCGAGAACGCGACCCGCGCGAAGCCGGTCTGCCCGTTGTCGAGTCGATTGATGAAATAGGCACCGTAGGGACTCGCAGCGATGTTCGAGCGCGAGTATCCAAAGCCCATTTCGAACGGGGCCTCACGCGAGGAGTTGGCAAACGCCACACGCGCGTCGATCTTCACCGGATCGAGGTTGAAACCGCCCGTCAACTGGGTTGACCACAGTTGCCGCTCGTACCAGCCCGTTTCCTGCTCGCGGAAGTCGAAGGTCGGGCGCTGGTTGTTCTGCTTGCCCTCGGCAAGACTCGTGCGCTTCAGCGTGTCGCGCACGATCAGATTCGTCCAGCGAATCCGGTTTCCATCGCCGTACTCGTAGGCAAGTCCCGCCAGGCCGTTGACGACGATCCGGTTCTCGCTGACGACCTTGCGGTAATCCTTGTCGAGACGCGAGAGATCCGCGCTCGCGGGCGACTGCTCGATGATGTCGCGGGTCTTCCAGTTGTTGCTGTAGCCTGCGGTCGCAATGAATCCGAGATCGCCGTTGTCGAACGACTTGGAGGTGCCGCCCGTCACATTGCCCGAGAAGTTCACGGGCATCTTGTCGATGAGCTGTACGAGACCGTTGCGCGTGTTGACGAACTGCGCGGCGATTGCGCCGGAGTCGACCTTGCCCGAACTCAAGCGCTCGCCGCTCGCGAAGAACGCCGCCAAGGCCGGGGGTGTATCGCGCAGGCCGCTGTCGACACCCGTCGGGTCGTACTTGCTGCCGAAGTGCTGATAACCGATCTGCCCGGTCGTCTCGCCATCCCCACCGATACCAAGACCCACCTTGAGGAAGGGCTCCTTGGGCACGGCGAGCGTCGTGAGGTTGATGAGACCGCCGCCGAACTCGCCGGTGAGGTTCGCCGAGTAACTCTTCTGCACGAGCGACGAAGCAATGATGTCGGTCGGGAAGATGTCGAGCGGAACGGCACGACGCAGCGGCTCGGGGCTCGGCAACGGTGAGCCGTTGAGGAAGGCCTGCGAATACCGATCGCCAAGGCCCCGTACATACACGAAGCCGTTGCCCGCCACGCTCAGTCCCGTGACGCGACTCAGTGCACCGGCCACGTCGCCGTCGCCCGCTCGCGCGATGTCCTCGGCAGAGAGGACCGAGACCACCTGTGTTGTCGCCTGCTGGATGTTACGGTCACGACGACCGACAACCACGATCTCACCGGCGATCTCGATGTCGACGGCCGCAGCCTCTTCAGCCGGCGCAGCCCCGCCGGTAGCCGGGGCCGGAGGGGTCTCCGGCACCGACTGCCCGGCCGCGAGCGGCGAGGCGATGGCCATCGCCAGCAGCAATGTCTTGGAACTGTTCATCGGTTAGAGCGAGGGCAGCGACGTGCACGACTTGCTGGTCGATCCGAAGTTGGCGGTCGCGGAGTTGCAGGTCCAGCCCGCGTACCAGGTGTCGTTCGCGTCCTTCACCGCACCGATGTAGGTGGTGGTGTCGAAACCTGCGGCCACGGTCTTCGGATCAGCGGCCGTGCGAGCGGTTTCGTTCGCGCCATTGACGAACACGTTGCTCAGCGTGGCGGTGAACGTGGAGGTGTTGTTGTTGGCCGCGACATTGAACGTGTCGCTCACCTGCTGCGCCGTCAGGCCGCTCGAGCCCGAGAACGGCGTGGCACTGCACTGCATTGCCACCGAGCGGAACACCGGCGGACCGATCTTGTCGATCGCGGCGTCGGTGGTCAGCATGTTGGCGCCATCCATACGCAGACAGGCCATCGGCGAGGTGACCACACCGTTGACCATCGTCGCATCGGCGCCACCGCGGAAGCGCATGGCAGCACCGTTGCCCGCGGCCGGGTTCTTGTGCACGAGCGTAAAGTTGGCGATGCGCATCCAGGTGCGCGGCGTCTGGTTCTCGAGCGCGTTGGTCGAGTCGAGCTCAACCATCGAGTCGGCTGCGCCCGAGGTCTTCTGCACGCCTATCACGTACTGGATGAGACCACGGTAGCCCGTATCGAGATCGATGTTGTCATCGTCGGCGCCCGTGATCACGAAGTACTTGGCGTTGTGCGTACCGCCGAAGAACTCGAGACCGTCATCGGAACTGTTGTGCGACTGCACGTATTCGATGACCGTGCCGCTGCCGACGCCACCCGTCGTGAGCGCCTGCAACTCGCTGTTGCCCGAGAGCACGTAGCCCGAGTAACGAATCTGCACGTATTTCATCGTGCCACTGTTGTCGGTCGGCGTTGCGCCACCGTAGTACGCCGGGTCCACCGCGCCTTCGGTCTGACGCTCGCAGTTGACCGAGCCCGGAGTGGCATTCGGCGCCACGGTGCAATCGGTGATCGGCGCGCGGCCGAGCAGCACCACACCGCCCCACTGACCCTGCGAATCATCGGTCGCAAGACCCAGAATGTTGTCGCGGCTCGTGAAGACGATCGGCGAGGTCGCCGTACCCACGGCGTTGATGCGGTGACCGCGATTGACGGCGAGCCAAGACACGCCCGTGGAACCAAAGATCACGACGCCCGGATCGATGGTCAGCGTGATGGCAGTTTGACCCGCGACCGCGGCGGCGCCGAGGTCCGTGCCCACATCCACGCGGCCGCCGAGCGAGTAGAGCAAGCCCGGAATCTTCGTCAAACGACTGGAACGGGTGATGCGCGCCGGCAACTCGCAATTGCGGTAGGTGCCGGTCGGGCCGGTGATCGTGCCGAGATCCTTAAGAC
>RGWK01000340.1 GCA_010029775.1 Gammaproteobacteria bacterium | reverse complement strand
GTGCATCAAGTAGTATCTTTGGCACTGTATCTGCAGGTGGTGGTGGCGGTGGTCCTACTAATCAAGATGGTAGATCTGGAGGAAGTGGGGGTGGTGCTGGATATACAGGATCAAGAAGTACACAGGCAGGAAGTGGTAATGTACCTGCTGTAACACCTCCTCAAGGATATAATGGTGGTGGTACTGGTGGGGGTAGCGGAGGAGGAGCAGGAGGACCAGGTTATAGAGATGGAAATGGTTTTGGTAGTACGGGTGGCGGACCAGGTGTTGCAAATACTATAACTGGTACTAGTGTAACCTATGCTAGTGGTGGTGGATACAGGACTGGAGAAGCTGGTGTTGCTAATTCTGGTAATGGTGGCCACAGCACTAGAAGTGGTGATTCTGGTGTTGTTATTGTACGATATGCTGGAAGTCAACGAGCTACAGGTGGTACAGTTACATCTGTAGGTGGCTATACAATACATACATTTACACTATCAACTGATTTTATAGTAAATTCTGCTACTCTTATAGATTTTCCTGCTAATCCAACAAATCAACAAACATATAGTTATAGTAATATAACCTGGGTATGGAATACTAGATATTGGAAAATACTGCCTAATACTATACAAGGTATACAAGGTATACAAGGTATAGGTAATCAAGGTATACAAGGACTACAAGGACTACAAGGACTACAAGGTATACAAGGTATACAAGGTATACAAGGACTACAAGGCATACAAAGCTTACAAGGCATACAAGGCATACAAGGTTTAAGTATACAAGGTATACAAGGCTTAACTGGTTTGCAAGGTATACAAGGACCTAGTGGTAGTGGCGGTAGCGGTGGTGGTACTTCAGTAACTGTTAGTACAACAGCTCCTAGTTCACCTAGCGAAGGTGCACTATGGGTTAACAGCGAAACCGGCGAACTAAATGCCTACTATGCAGGTGCCTGGGCAGATATTTATATAGCTGGTGTACGAGGCATACAAGGTTTACAAGGCTTACAAGGTATACAAGGTCCAGGCGCTCAAGGTGCTACAGGTTATTCTACCTTTACCTATACTGCTAATGGCACAACTACTACATTTAGTGCTACTAGTGGTATGAATGTAGATAATGTTATAGTTACCGAAAATGGGGTGGTACAAACTCCTACAACAGACTATACTATTTCTGGTAATAACGTAGTATTCAGTGTAGCTCCTACACTAAACACCAAAATACAAATACGTGTGCTTGGTGGCGGTGGTGGTGCTTCAGTAACTGTTAGTGCAACAGCTCCTGTTTCTCCTAATGAAGGCGCCCTATGGGTTAACAGTGAAACAGGCGAGTTATCAGCATACTATGGAAATAGCTGGGCAGAAATATTTGTTAGTGGTACTACAAATCAAGACGTTTTTACACTTAATAAAAATACTATAAGTTCTAGTGTAACAATTCCTAGTGGTAGTAATGCTGTAAGTGTGGGTCCAATCTATATTAATAGTGGAGCTATAATTACAATTCCGCAAGGATCAAAATGGGTGATATTATAAAATGCCATACGGAAAATTAGCCTTAGATCAAATAGACACCTCCGGCAATTTAACAATTGCTGGAGGTTTAAGTGTACAAGGTCCAATAAATAGTTTAGCACCTAGTACTATCAGTGCTAGTACAACTTTAACTAGTACGAATATTTTAACAAATAATACTTTTATTTGTTCAGGAACTACTGCAGATTATACTATAACATTACCTACAGCAGTTAACAATGGTGGTAAAACTATTACTTTTATAATGTCAAGCGCACTTACTAAACTAGTTACTCTAGATGCCAATGGCACAGAAACTATAGACGGATCACTAACTAGAATTATGTGGGCTGGAGAAAGCTGCACATTACTTAGTGACGGTACTAGTTGGTATAAAATAGCTGGTAAAACTATACCTATACAAGCTGGATTATATAAAACTGGTGGAGATCAAGCAATAAGTAGTGGTAGTTTAACTAAAGTAACAGTACAAACATCCATAGCAAGTAATACTCCAGCATCAGTACTAGATACAACAAATAGCAGACTTATTGCACCAAGGCCAGGTATTTATACGGTAAATGCTTCAGTAAGATTTAAAGCAGTGACAAGTGCTACCAGCTATGAAGCTGGAGTATATAAAAATGGAACAAATTATAATTTAATGAGCAGATATATGACTAGCGGTGATTGGGGTGCTATGCAAATTATACATCAAATATCTACATTAGCCGGAGACTACTATGAAACTTGGGCCAGACAATATACTGGT
>RGWK01000339.1 GCA_010029775.1 Gammaproteobacteria bacterium | reverse complement strand
GCGCGTAAAGGCGATGAACGCCTCCACCGCCGCGGGGGCGCTGGCATCGAGGTGCAGGTCGGAGATGAACAGGTATGACATGTTGGATTAATTGACAACATTATCAGATGTTGTTAATTTCTCCAACATGAGGGCTGTCGAGATAGCCGATCGGCGTGTCGTTGTCAGCGCTGATGCATTCATCGAGATCGTCATCTGGCGTCTTCCAAAGCCGCTGCCGCCTTCATCGCATCGTTTCAAGTATCGGCTCGCTTATGTCGTAGCTGAGACTTGCGTGTTGCGATACGACAATGAGCGTGGCAAGGGTGATCATCGACATTCGTTGCGATCTGAAGAGCCCTATCGGTTCTTGGATGTCGATCGGTTATTGCGAGATTTCGAGGCTGACGTTGCGAGGTGGAATCATGAAAACGGTCGTACTTGAGGTTCGCTCCTTGCAGGATACTTTGGCTTCGGTCGCCCGGGCCGCCAAAAGCGGCAAGGCCGAGCGTGAGGCGCGCATCAGCTTCGAGACACCCGAGCTCTTGTGGGGGGTGTTGACGGCGAAGCGCTGGGAGTTGCTCAAGCGGCTGTGCGGCGCAGGGCCGGTTTCGATTCGTGAGGCGGCGCGGCGTGTTGACCGGGACGTGAAGGCTGTTCATGGTGATGTTACTGCGCTCCTGCAAGCCGGCGTGTTGCGGCGCGCGGAGGACGGACGCATCGAGTTTCCGTACGACGCCGTTAAAGTTGAATTTCTGCTGCGCGCAGCATGACCGACGCTCCCACGACCACCGTTACGCGTTTTGCGCCGAGTCCGAGCGGTGAGTTGCACCTCGGCAACGCGCGCACGGCGCTCTTCAACTACCTGCTGGCTAAGCGCAGCGGCGGGCGGTTTTTGCTGCGTATCGAGGACACCGACGCCGAGCGCAGCAAGCCCGAGTACACCGCTCAGCTGAAGGCTGACCTGCAGTGGCTTGGCCTGCCCTGGGATGGCGAGATCGTTGAGCAGAGCCGGCGAGGGGCGGTTTATGCCGAGGCCTTTGCAAAGCTCGAGCAGGCTGGCCGTGTGTACCCGTGTTACTGCACGCCCCTCGAAATCGAGGTGAGTCGTAAGACCCAACTCGCCGCGGGTCGCCCGCCTCGTTATGCCGGCACCTGCCGCAACCTCGATGCACATCAGCGTGCATCGCGGCTCGCCGAGGGTCGCAAGCCCACGCTGCGTTTTCGAGTGCCCGAGGGCGGGCGGGTCGAGTTCGTCGATCTCGTGCATGGCGAGCAGGTGTTCGACTGTGCAGACATTGGCGATTTCATCGTGCAGCGGGCCGATGGCTCGGCCGCGTTCTTTTTCTCGAATGTCATCGACGATGCGCTCACCGGCGTCACCACGGTGCTCCGTGGGGAAGATCATCTCTCGAACACGCCGCGTCAGCTGCTGCTCGCCATGGCGCTTGAACTCAAGGCGCCGACGTACGGCCACCTGTCGCTGATCACGAGCGCGGACGGCTCGCCGCTCTCCAAGCGCTTCGGCGCCAAGTCCCTGCGGCAACTTCGAGAGAGCGGCTACCTGCCGATTGCGCTCAATAACCATCTTTTCAGGCTCGGGCACTCGAGCGAGCTGCACGGCCTGCAATCGCTTGAGGCCTTGGCCACAGCCTTCGACACTTCGCACCTCGTGCGCTCACCCGCGCGATTCGACCCGGTGCAACTCGAGGTTTGGCAACGCGATGCCGTACATCGACTCTCGCCTGATGCCGCGCTCGAGTGGATGAAGCCGCATCTGCCCTCGTCGCTTGCGCCCGAGGCTGCGCGCGAGTTCGTGGCGGTGACCCAAGCCAATGTGGTGTTACCTGCCGAGATCGAACCCTGGCTCGCGGTCGCCTTCGGTGAAGTTCCACCGCCCGATGCGGAGGGCGCAGCGCTTATGAGCGCCGCTGGCCCAGAATTCTTTGCAGCCGCGGCTGCGGCCGTGCGCGCGAATGGCACCGACTGGAAGGCCATCACGCAGGCCGTGCGCGACGCCACCGGCCGCAAGGGCCCTGAACTTTTCAAGCCACTGCGCTACGCACTGACCGGCCAGGGTCACGGACCAGAGCTCGCACCCTTACTTAAGCTCATGGGTGCACCCCGTGCCCTGCAACGCCTCGAACGACTCGCTGCCGCCTGACACTCGCCTCATCATGACCATCCAGATCCACAACTCGTTGACCGGTCACAAGGAACCCCTGCGCCCCATCCGCGAGGGCGAGGTACGCATGTACCTCTGCGGCGATACGGTGTACGACTTCTGCCACATCGGACATGCGCG
>RGWK01000338.1 GCA_010029775.1 Gammaproteobacteria bacterium | reverse complement strand
TTCACGATCAAGGCGGGCGCGCAGCGAATCGCCGCAGAGCTCGGTTTGATACTCGTCATGCCGGACACGAGTCCGCGCGAGCCGCTACTGCCAGGGGACCGCGAGCATTGGGACTTCGGGCAGGGCGCGGGTTTCTATCTCGATGCAACCCAGGAGCCCTGGAGCGGTCACTACCGCATGTTCTCGTGGATCAGCGAGGAGTTGCCGGCGCTCATCGATGCCCACTTCCCCACCGATTCGAACCGACGCGGTATCTGCGGGCACTCGATGGGTGGACACGGCGCGTTGGTCAGTGCGCTGCGACGCCCCGACGTGTTCCACAGTTGTTCAGCCTTCGCGCCGATTGCCGCGCCGACGCAGTGTCCTTGGGGACACAAGGCCTTCGCTCAGTACCTTGGCTCCGACCGCTCGAGCTGGACGGACTACGATGCGAGTGCGCTGATGCGGGTCGCGCCCTTCCCTCGCGAAATCCTCATCGATCAGGGGTTGGCCGACAGCTTCTTGCGCGACCAGTTGTTACCCGAACGTCTCGAGGCGGCCGCGGTCGAGTCTGGCCAAGCGTTGAGGCTACGTCGCCACGCCGGCTACGATCACGGTTATTATTTCATCCAGTCCTTCGTGGCGGATCACTTGCAACATCATGCGAGGCAACTCGCGAGGATTCGCCCCGACGATCATAGTTTCACCGATCGCACAGGAGTCTCGACATGAACACCCGAAATTCATTGATCATTGCCGCAGTCGGCAGCCTCATCGGACTTGGCGTCGCGCAGGCGATGGGTCCCAAGGAAGGCATGGAGAAGTGCCATGGCATCGTCAAGGCCGGCAAAAACGATTGCGGCGCCAACGGTCATGGTTGCGCAGGACAGGCGAAGAGCGACGGCGACAAGAACGAGTGGATCGCGCTGCCCAAAGGCAGCTGTGAACGCATCGTTGGCGGCAGTTTGACGCCGGGCGGTTGATGCCGAGAGGCTGGCAGGCAGGCCCGGCTCCAGCGCGAGCCGGTGTCGGCCTGCGAGGCGTGCACCACGCAGAGTGGGATGCGAGACCCGCGTGCGGCTGGCTCGAGGCCCACGCTGAAAACTACTTCGCCGACGGCGGGCCGTTGCCCGCCCTGCTCGAGTCACTGCACCGCGACTACCCCTTGTCTTTGCACGGGGTGGGGCTAGGCCTCGGCAGTTGCGAGCCGCTCGATCGTGAGCATCTTGGCCGCCTCGCGGCGCTCGTGCGGCGACACCAACCTGAAGTGGTGTCGGAACACCTGTGCTGGGGACATGCGGGTGGTCTGCATTTCAATGATTTGCTGCCCCTGCCGTTTACCGAAGAGACGCTCTCTCTGCTCTGTACCCGTGTCGACCTGCTGCAATCGACACTGGGTCGCTGCGTGCTCATCGAGCATCTGGCGAGCTATCTCACCTTCCCGGAATCGACGTTGGCTGAAGCGCAGTTTCTCGCCGAACTTGCCCAGCGCACGGGCTGCGGGCTGCTGCTCGATCTGAACAATCTGCACGTCAACGCCGTCAACCACGGATTCGACCCACAGGCTTTCCTGCGCGCCTTGCCCGCCGCCGCGGTCGGCGAAATTCATCTCGCCGGATACACGCCTGTGAGCATCGACGACGAGACGGTGCTGATCGACACGCATGGCAGCGCAGTCGATGAGGCGGTCTGGGCGCTGTACCGCGATGCGCTGCAGCTGATCGGTCCACGACCCACCCTGATCGAGTGGGACACCGACATTCCCTCGCTCGAGGTACTGCGGGCCGAAGCCGCACGCGCCGATGCCGAGATCGACCGCATCGCGCAGACCTCCGCAAGTAGGCCGCCAGAGCAGCGCAGCCCATGACCCGCAGCCTCGCCGACATCCAGCACGAGTTCGCCGCGATGCTGCGCGCGCCCCACCCGCCCGGCGGGCGGGCCGGCATCTACTACAACAATCGTCGCGAAAATTTTCGCAAGGCGCTCGCCCTCACCTACCCGGTGACGTTGCGCATCGTGGGTGAGGATTTCTTTGCCGTCCTGGTACGCGACTACCTCGAGCAACATCCCTCGCGACAGGGCGATCTGCACTCTGCGGGGAGTCGATTTGCCGAATTTCTCGCCGCCGGGTTCGCCGCCCAAGGCTCCGCGTTTGCCTACCTCGCCGATCTTGCGAAGCTGGAATGGGCTTGGGCGGAAGCGCTGCTGTGTGTCGACGCACCGCCTGTGGGCCTTGAGGCGGTCGCAGCGTTCGAGCCTGCTGCATGGCCGAGGTTACGCTTCCGTCTGCATCCGTCGGTGGCACT
>RGWK01000337.1 GCA_010029775.1 Gammaproteobacteria bacterium | reverse complement strand
ACATCAACTCCGACATGCGCTGCTGGCTCTGCGTCTCGACTCGGCGCACGGCATCGTTGATGGCCGCAGCGATCAGGTCTTCGAGCATCTCCCGATCCTCGCCAATGACGGCAGGCTCGATTTGCACGCGCTTGACCTCGTGCTTGCCCGTCATCGTGACCTTGACCATGCCGCCACCGGACTCGCCGATCACTTCCATGCGACCGATCTCTTCCTGCGCCTTCTGCATGTTGCGCTGCAGAGCCTCGGCCTGTTTCATCATATTGCCAAAGTTCGCCATCTCGCAGTGTCCTCAAAAAGGTTTCACAGAATCCGGATTCAGCGTCGCGCCGAATTTTTCCTTGAAGCCGCGCACGGTCGCATCGCTCTCAAGCGAGCGGCGCGCGGCATCGAGGCCTTCCTCAACGGCCCGCTGCTCCGCTCGGGCAGGACTGTCGACGGGCGCAGAGCCGAGATCCACCTCGACCCGCAAGGTTTCGCCGAGTTGGCGACTGAGCGCCTGCGCAAGTTTCTCGATGAGCGCCGGCGTGCGCAGCAGCGATTGAGACGGATCGAGCGTCAAACGCACCAGGTTGCCGCTGCGCGAACTGAACACGCAATTGGCAGCAAGTTGTCGCGCAGCACCACCCACCTCGAGTGCCGCCAAGGTCTCGGCCCAACGCGCCGGATCGACGCCCGGTGCCGCTCCGCCCGGTGAAACACTCGCGGCCCCGGCGATCGGAGCGCCCACGTCCGCAACGGCGCCGCGCGCCGCGGGTACAACAGGCCGGCCCTGCGCGGACACGGGAGGCACGGCCGAGCCCTCCATCGCGCCATTCGGGCGGAAAGCGATCATACGCAGTACCGTCATCTCGAAACCCGTGCGCGGGTCCGGTGCCCAGACCAAATCACGGCGCCCAAGGATGGCGCTCTGGTAGAACAGTTGCACATCTTCCGGAGACAGCTGTGCCGCAAGCTCGCCGAGCAGTTCGACCGGGTGCAACTCATCACCCTCGTAAGCCGGCAGTGCCTGCTTGAGCGCCACGCGCACGAGCAGCGTGGCGAGTGCATCGAGCACATCGCCATAGTCAGGCGCCCACTCATCGAGCGAGGCCACGAACGCAAGCAGCGCCGCCGGGTCGAGCTGCGCGAGTAGCCGCGCCAACTGAGCGACCTGCTTGCGATCGACGGTCGCGAGCATAGTTCGCGCTTCCGCCTCGGCAACCTTCCCACCGCCGAAGGCCAGCAATTGATCGAGCAGCGACAGTCCGTCGCGCATGCTGCCGTCAGCCGCCTCGGCAACGAGGCGCACGGCCGCTGCCTCGTAGGGCACGCCCTCGGCATCGAGTACGGTCTTGATGCGCTCGGCAATCAGGCTCACCGAGAGCCGCTTGAGGTTGAATTGCAGGCAGCGCGACAGCACCGTTACCGGCAATTTCTGCGGGTCGGTCGTCGCCAGCAGGAATTTGACGTGCGGCGGCGGCTCCTCGAGCGTCTTCAACAGCGCATTGAACGAGTGCGTCGAGAGCATGTGCACTTCGTCGATGAGGTAGACCTTGTAGCGCCCGCGAGTGGGCGCGTATTGCACGTTGTCGAGCAACTCGCGGGTGTCATCGACTTTGGTGCGTGAAGCCGCATCGACCTCGATCAGATCAACGAAGCGCCCCTCGTCGATCTCGCGGCACGTCGCACACTCGCCGCAGGGTGTCGGCCCAAGGCCGGTTTCGCAGTTCAGGCACTTGGCGAGAATTCGGGCGATGGTCGTCTTGCCGACGCCCCGCGTCCCAGTGAACAGGAAAGCATGGTGTACCCGGTTGGTGGCCAGCGCATTGGAGAGTGCCTGCAGCACATGCTCCTGGCCGGTGAGTTCCTCGAAGCGTCGCGGCCGCCATTTGCGGGCGAGTGCGGTGTAACTCACGGTCGGTATTCCTGAAGGGAGGCGGCCCGCACCAGCTGGACTCCGGCACCCGACCGCACCGCGACCGTTGCTCCCTTCCGGGCCTGGCGGGATTGACGGCTGGTCGTCGCGAAGGAACCGATGCGGGACGCCATAGGACTGGCCCTATTCAAGATCTGGCGGAGAGGGTGGGATTCGAACCCACGAACACCTTGCGATGTTACTTGACTTCCAATCAAGCGCCTTCGACCGCTCGGCCACCTCTCCGATTCAAGCGGCAGCGGATGATATCAAGCCTGCGGGCGCTTGGGCGGAGCCGGGGTGAATTTGGGCGGCGTATCGATGCACGGGGCATCGGCCGGCCGAGGTGCTTCGGGCGTTTGCAACGGCGGGATGGTCAGCGCGGCCCGGGTATCTGCCGGATCAAGCCC
>RGWK01000336.1 GCA_010029775.1 Gammaproteobacteria bacterium | reverse complement strand
GTGCTGGTTCTCGGCAAGGTACCGCAGCGCCTCGCGGCAGGCGGCATGGATGCGGTCATGGCCGGGCGCATTACGCTGGGTATTGCGGCAGCCCTGTGTTTGCTGACGGCGATCTTGTGCTGGTTGGGATTGCGGCGTGGCACGCCGAGCGAGCTCGGCGAGCGCGAACCCCTGAGCACCGTGCTGCGCACCGGCGTGCAGGCGGCGCGAGCCAATCCTCGCATCTGGTTTGCGTACATGCTGCAGTTCGTCTCGTTCGCCGATCGCATCGTCATCGGCACGTTCTTTAGCGCCCGACTGCAGCAGACCGCCATCGCCAACGGCCAAACCGTGGCTGAAGCGGTGTCCGCCGCCACCAAGCCCTATGTCATTGCCAATTCGGCAGGTCTGCTGTTCGCAATTTTCTTTGGCCTCGCACTCGACAAGATGAACCGGGTGAAAGCAGGTGTGGTGGCCATGGCAATCGCCGGTCTCGGGTATATGGCCGGAGGTTTTGTCGGTGATCCGCAAAGCGAGTGGATCACGCTCGTGGCCGCGTTGCTGGGTATGGGGCAAATTTGCGCGATCATCGCCAGCCAGACCGTGCTCGGGCAGGAAGCGCCTCAAGACGTGCGCGGTGCGGTGTTCGGGCTTGCCGGCGTGTTTGCGTCCTGTGGCATCTTGTTTACCACTTCGATTGGCGGCTGGCTCTATGACGTTCTCAGCAAGGGCGCGCCGTTCTTTCTCATTGGCTTCGTCAACCTCGCTATCATGGCGTTCGGTATTTATTTGTTACGGACTCGCAGTAACGCCTGATGTTGGTTGCCGAATCGCTGATCATCGTGCTGTTGGTGCTGCTCAACGGCTTTTTCGCGCTGGCCGAGATGGCCTTGGTGTCTGCCAAGCGTGGCCGATTGCAGTCTGCTGCGGAGCGGGGTAGCCGCGGCGCGCGTCTGGCACTTGACCTGCTCGCCGACTCCACCACCTTCCTGTCGGCGGTGCAGGTCGGCATCACGCTCATCGGCATACTCACCGGCGTGTACAGCGGTGCGACGTTTGCCGAGGCGCTGGGCGGATGGTTCGCGGCGCGCGGCGTCGATGCCGACATCTCCGAGGAGCTCGCCTTCGGCGCTGTGGTTCTTTTTGTGACCTTCTGCACGTTGGTGTTTGGCGAGTTGGTGCCGAAGCGCATCGCACTCACCCACGCCGAATCACTGGCGATCGCCGTGGCGCCGATCATGGCAGTGTTCGCAAGGCTGATGTTGCCGCTCGTGTGGTTGCTGCGCATTTCGGTCGATTCGATCCTGAAGATTTTGCCGGTGTCGGCTGCGCCTGCGGCGTCGGTGACGGAAGATGAGGTTCGTGCGCTTATTGCCGAGGGTGCGCGCACCGGCGTGTTTCTCGCCTCGGAGCGGCGACTGATCGAAGGCGTGTTGGCACTGGCCGATCGCAAGGTCGAATCGATCATGGTGCCGCGGACCGATGTCTTCTGGCTCGACCTCGACGAGGCACTGCCAGCGCTATGGCAGCAGGCACGTGAGAGTGGCCATGCCCGCTTTCTGGTCGCCCGCGGCTCGCTTGACGAAGCGCTGGGTATGGTGACCCTCGCCACGTTAAGCGAGGCGTTGCGTCGTGGGCATCTGGATACCGACAAGGACATTGAAACGCCACTGTTTGTGCCGGTCGGTATCACGGCGATGCAGTTGCTCGACCAGTTCCAGAAGTCGAGCTCGCATCTGGCGGTGGTGACCGACGAATACGGGGCCATCGAAGGGGTGGCGACGCCGATCGACATTCTGCGAGCCATCGCCGGCGAGCTGCCCGATCTTGGCACCCGCGAGCGTGCCGAGATGCAGCGGCGCGAGGATGGCAGTTGGCTGGTCGATGGGCACCTCGGGATCGAAGAAGTGCAGCAGCGGCTGGGGCGTCGCGACATGACCTCCGTACGCTCGGACTATCACACGCTGGCGGGTTTCGTACTCGCTCGACTTGGTCGAATCCCTAAAGCCGGCGACGTGCTGTCCTGGCGCGATCTGCGCATCGAGGTCATCGACATGGACGGCATGCGCATCGATAAGCTGCTGATCACACAAACGGGTCGCTGATGCGTTTGAACATTGCCACGTGCCGGCCGCTGCCGGAGCCCGACGTCGACGAAGAGTTGCTGCTTGAGGCCTTGCAGGCGGTCGGTATCGACGCGCGCATGGTCGCCTGGGATGACCCTACGCAGTGGCGCGAGCGGTTGCCGACGCTCGTTCGCTCGACCTGGAACTACATTCACGCCCCCGAAGCCTTTGCCTCATGGGTGCGTGAGGTGGCAGCAACGGCTCC
>RGWK01000335.1 GCA_010029775.1 Gammaproteobacteria bacterium | reverse complement strand
ATGCGCATGACAGCATCGGCGAGCAGGATGCGAGCGTGCTCGGCCTTGCGCTGGCGCGCGGTCGCGCGCTGCTGATTGCCGTCAACAAGTGGGACGGCATCCCGATGGAGCAGCGCGACGAAATTCGCCGCCTGCTGGAGCTCAAGCTCGATTTCGTCCCCTACGCACCGGTGCATTTCATCTCGGCGCGCCATGGCACCGGAGTTGGTGAACTGGTGGCGGCGACGATCCGCGCCTATGACGCGGCGATGACGGAGATCCCGACGCCCAAGCTCAGCAAGGCGCTCGAGCGGGCGATCGCGCAACATCAACCGCCGATGGTGCGCGGCCGGCGTATCAAGCTGCGCTATGCACACCAGGGCGGCCGTAATCCTCCGCGTATCATCGTGCACGGCAACCAGACGGTGCACGTGCCCGAGGCCTACACGCGCTACCTCGCCAACGTGTTCCGGCGCGAGTTTGACCTCTTCGCTTCACCGGTCGCGGTCGAGTTCCGCACCGACGCGAACCCGTTCGTGCGTCTCAGGGGCCGGCCGAAGCCAAATCGAGAAAAAGGGCGGGGTCGACGAAAGCGCGATTGAGTGCCACGCCCCAGTGCAGATGCGGGCCCGTAACGCGACCCGTGGCACCTACCTCACCGATTTTCTGCCCGGTCTTCACTTCGGTGCCGGGCGTGACGCTGATCGCACTCAAGTGACAGTACAGGGTGACGAGACCCTGGCCATGGTCGATGAATACCGACTGGCCATTGAAAAAATAGTCGCCCGTATCGATCACGCGGCCGGGAGCCGGCGCCACGATAGGAGTGCCTGTGGGCGCCGCGATGTCCATGCCCGAGTGTGGATTGCGCGGTTGGTTGTTGAACACACGACGCAAGCCGAATGAGCTCGAGCGAGGCCCCTTGACCGGTGAGATGAACCGGATCGTCTCGGGTGCGCTCGCGCTGAACGTGGCGATCGTGGCGCGGATATGCGGCTGCTCACGCTCGACCCGCGCGGCGTCCTCTGCCGACAGATCCACATGTTTCGGCGCGACCTTCAAAGTTTGCGTGCGATAGGTTTTGCCGGCGACCGTGAAGCCGCGCGTCAGCCGGTTCGCGCCTTGCTGGATATTGAGCACGGCAGGGCCGGGTTCACGCGCGAGCGGGATACCCACGATCGCGACCCAGCCGCCCTCGCGCGGCAGCACCATGACCCGATCCCCTTCGAAGGTGACGGTCGGTGCCGTTTCGGCGCTGCCCTCCAGTTCCACGAGGGCGACACCTCCGGGAACGGGACTCGCGCGCGGCCACTCCTGCGGAGTCGCGGCGGCGAGTCCACTCAGCAGGGCGCAGAGCAAGAGCAGTGCAGGCTTCAAGGTTCGAACTCTCCCTCGGCCACATCGGTGACCTGCGCGCGCACTCGTCCGCGTCCGAGCCGCGCTTCAATGGCTTCGCCGCGGCGCAACTCACCACTGTCACGAATCAGTCGGCCGTCGCTGCCGCGTGTGACGATGGCGAAGCCGCGATCGAGGGTGGCCAACGGACTCACTGCATCGAGCGTGCGCTTGGCGAGTTCGAAGGCTTGCCGACGCTGCGTGAGCAGCTGTGACAACGACTGACGCAGGCGCGCATCAAGTGAGGCGTGTCGCTGCGTCTGGCGTGCGAGCTCGCGTGCAGGCGAGGCCTGCGCGAGCGCCGCGCTGGTTCGATCCAGCCGCCCGCGCGCTTGCGCAAGGTGCAGCAGCATCTGGCTGCCAAGGCGCTGCTCAAGGTCATCAAGTCGCTGCGCACCCTGGCGCAGCCGCTGCCCGGGGTGTGCCAGCGCGAGGCGACGATTGAGTGCATGCAAGCCTTGGTGATCGTCACGCAGCTGGCGTTGCATGGCCTGCGTGAAGCGCGCCGCGAATCGCCCGAGGCTTGTGCGCCACGCCGTCGAATCCGGCACAACGAGTTCGGCGGCGCCCGAGGGCGTCGGTGCGCGCAGGTCAGCAACGAAATCGGCGATCGTGAAGTCGATCTCGTGGCCAATCCCGCTCACGACCGGCATCGGCAAGGCACGCAGGGCACGTGCGAGTTGTTCGTCGTTGAAGGCCCACAGATCCTCCAGCGATCCCCCGCCGCGGGCGATGATCAGTACCTCGCATTCCTGACGCAAGGCGGCCGTGGCCACGGCATCGAGCAGTTGGCCGACCGCCTCCTTGCCCTGCACGGCGCTCGGGTAGATCACCACCCGTGCTGCGGGAAACCGTCGGCCGAGGATATTGAGGATGTCGCGGATGGCAGCGCCCGTTGGCGAGGTGATCACACCAATGCAGGCGGGCGCAGTCGGC
>RGWK01000334.1 GCA_010029775.1 Gammaproteobacteria bacterium | reverse complement strand
AGCGAAATCGGCTCGACCACGAGAAAAAAGACGACAAAAAATTTGAGGAAGGATTCGAGCATGGGTCAATCGCCGCGCGCATTGTCACCGTTCGGTGTGTCATCCACCAGCGCAATCTCGCCGTCGGGGGTGACGGTCACCTCTATGGGTCGCAGGCTTCGGCCGACGCAAGGCCCCGCGACGCACAGGCCCGTGTCGGGTGCAAACAGTGCACCGTGCGAGGCGCAGACGATCAACTCACGCTCGGCCGTCAGAAAACGATGCGGCTGCAAATCGAGAGGATGTCCTGCATGCGGACACGTATTTTCGTAGGCGCGCACGCCACCCTCGGGCACGGCGACGACAAAGCCACGGCGAGGCCAATCGCCCTCGCCGATGCGGAAGCCGCGACTGCCCGTCGCTTCGAGATCACGCACGGTGCAGACGATGGTGCCTTCGCACTCACCGCTCATCCACGCGACTCCGTCGTAACCGCTTTGCCGGCCGTGCCGAGTGCTTCGTCCACGACGCCACGACGCCACATCAGGGCGAACAGCAGGATGCCGGGCACCGCTGCGAGGGTCGTCAGCAGATAGAAGTTCACGTAGCCCATCGCATCGATGAGCCCGCCTGCCGTCGTGCCGGTCAGCAGCCGCCCGACCACGCTCGCTGCGGCGGAAATCAATGCGTACTGCGTCGCGGTGAAGCGCAGATTGCACAACGCCGAGAAGTAGGCAACCACCACGACACCGCCGTAGCCACTGGCGAAATTCTCGAAGCCGATGGCCGCGGCCATACCGACATTGCTGTGCCCCACTGCGGCCAGCGCGGCGAAACTTAAATTCGACAGGCACATGAGCACAAGCGCCAACAACACCGAGTGCTTCAGCCCTTGCCGCTCATAGAGCACGCCGCCGACGAAAATGCCGACGAGAAAAGCCCAGAACCCGAAGGCCACGTCGTACACGGCGATCTCGTCGTTCGTGTAGCCCATGTCGTTGAACAGCAGACGGAACGTCAGGTTGGCCAGCGTATCGCCGACCTTATGCACGAGAATGAAGGCCAGCACGAGCCCGGCGCCGGAGCGGCGCAGAAATTCCTGAAACGGGCCAGCGATCGACTGCCACAACTCCGCCATGCCCTTGCGCGGCACGCTCACCGTTCGTCGTGCCGGCTCACCGAGCCACAGCGCCGTGAGCATGGCGGGCAGCGCAAACACCGCGCAGGTCATGTACGCCATCGACCATCCGGAACGCGCGGCCACGACGAGCGCCAGCGCCCCGGCCGCGGCCGAGCCAATACGCCAGCCGTACTGGGACATCCCAGCGCCCACCCCGAGCTGATGCGGTTGCAGCGTCTCGATGCGATAGGCATCGATGACGATGTCGTAGGTCGCACCAGCCATGCCGACGAGTACCGCGGCAACGATCGTCGCCTGCAGACTCGCCTGCGGATCGACGAGCGCGAGATTGACGACCGCCGCAATGACGAGCAATCCCGCGAACCACAGCCACGACACCCGCTGACCGTAGCGCCCGATCCCGGGCAAGCGCACGCTATCGACGATCCACGCCCAGAACACCTTCAGGTTGTACACCAGAAAAGCCAGTGCAAACGCCGTGATGGTCTTTTTGTCGATGCCGTCCTGCGCCAGACGCGTGGTGAGCGTGGCACCGATCATTGCGTACGGGAATCCCGAGGAAACGCCAACGAAAAATGCGCCCAACGCCTCGCGAGCAAGGTATGGGCGAACTGACGAGAGCAGACTCATAGTGAATAGTCGATGGTCAGCGGCGCATGGTCCGAGAAACGACTGCTCTTGTGGATGGCCACCGCGCGCGCCGTGCCCGCAAGACCGCGACTGACGATCTGGTAGTCAATGCGCCAACCGACGTTCTTGGCCCAGGCCTGACCACGATTCGACCACCACGTGTACTGATCAGGCGCCTCAGTCACCTCGCGGAAGGCGTCGACGTAGCCTGCCTCGCCCAGCAGCTCGTCCATCCAAGCGCGTTCCTCTGGCAGAAATCCCGAGTTCTTCTGGTTGGATTTCCAGTTGCGCAAGTCGATTTCTTTGTGTGCGATGTTCCAGTCGCCGCAGAGAATGTACTCGCTGCGCCGCCGCCGAAGCTTGCGCAAATGCGGCATGAAGGCCTCGAGAAAGCGGAACTTGGAGGCCTGCCGCTCAGGTCCCGACGAACCCGAAGGCAGATAGAGCGACACCACCGAGAGCGCACCGAAGCGGGCCTCAAGATACCGCCCCTCCCGGTCGAACTCCGGCACACCGAAGCCGCGAACCACCGAATCGGGTTCGCGCCGGCTGTAGAGCGC
>RGWK01000333.1 GCA_010029775.1 Gammaproteobacteria bacterium | reverse complement strand
CGACGACGCCCCTATCTGCTGCTCGGCGCAGTAGTCTGCGCATTTAGCGTACCGCTCGTGTACTCGCTGCATCACTTGGTGAGCGAACACAATGCAGTCTACGTCGCACTCGCCGTGCTCGTGGTCTATTCGCTCGGCTTCACCATCTTCAACGTGCCGTATCTCACGATGCCGGTAGAGATGACCCAAGACCGCATGCAGCGCCTCGGGATCATGGGTTACCGCTCGGTGTTCATGATGTTCGGGTCGGTTGCGGGCAGCGCCGTGGCGCCACTCATCGTCGAAAAACTAGGCCGGCAGAACCCGGACTCCTATCAGACCCTAGGAGCGATCTACGGCGCCTTGGTGTTCGCCGTGATGATGACCACCTTCCTCGGTACGCGAACCGCCAATGCCTCGCAGATTGACGAGGCCGCCTCGCACGTCCCGATCCGTGAGCAGTTTCGTGCGGTCCTCGACAATCGGCCGTTCATGATGATGGTCGGCATCAAGGTGCTGCAGTTCATCGCGCTGTCGGCAGGCGGAGCCACCACGGCCTTCTTCGTCGTGATGGTTCTCAAGCGCGATTTCTCGCTGATGTCACAACTGGCGATTGCCACCATCGCCAGCACGGTGATCTTTATCCCCGTATTTCGCTGGCTCGGCCGTTACATGACCAAACGAACCGGGCTCGCCATCGGCATCATCGGCGAGGTGTTCGCCACCCTGACTTGGCTGCTGGCAACGCCGGAGGACTCTACGGCGTTTTTCATTTTCCGAGGCATACTCGGCGGCATTTTCTCCTCCGCGATTCTGCTCTTCAGTCAGGCGATGTGGCTCGACACCATCGACCATGATCGCGAACGCACGGGCCTGCGTCGCGAGGGGCTCTACACCTCGATCTACGTGTTCATCGAGCGCCTCGGTTACTCGCTCGGACCTTTGCTGCTCGGCGAGCTGCTGCAGCTGATGCACTTCGACAAGAACCTGCCACTCGAGCAACAGCCGCCAAGTGCAGAGCTCGCGGTGACCCTGAGCCTCGTGGGCATCCCGTCGCTGGCCTACACCGCGGGGTTGATCTTCCTGTGGTTCTACAAGTTGCCGGAGCGCGTCGAGCCCACCCGCTGAGGCCAGCGTAGGCCCGCCAGCGGTATCACCCCGCGGGCTTTCGACCCCGCATCTCGATCACACGCTCGAAAAACGAGGGGCCCTCGTCGAATTGCGGACTGCGATCAAACAGCGGGGTGTGGGCGCGTGCGCGAGCCAGATAGTCTGCATCGAGCAACTCGACGTCCGTTAACTTGACGCCATCGAAGTGCCAGATCACGTGCCCTGGCGCATCGCCCATGCCGAGAAACGGCTCCCAGGGGCGAATGTTCCAACCCGACACCGTCGCCTCGGGCGTCTCCACCCGTTTATCAAAGAGTTCCGCCGCGCGCACCACGAGCGTTGCCGTTTCTTTGGTGGGCTGCCGCAGGATCGGCGGAAAATTCGACGCGCCGCGCAGGCGCACCATCCCTGCATCGAGATCCCAGTCGGCGGTGAGCGGCTCCTCCGGATAGACGGCGGGAAACGCCTTTTTCATGCTGCCGAAGTACTCGCCCATGGGAGTAAAGAACTCCCCTTCCTTATGGCGGATGAAACTCACGCCGAGTTTGCCGACATGCCCGTTAAGAGGATTACGAAATTCGTCGATGAACTGGCGCGTCTGCAAATCTTCGAAGAACGACAGCGTGGAGGAGTAACGCACCCAGGTCGACTCGTCCTTGCGGGTCCACCAACTGCTTTCGCTGCCGCGCAGCCCGATGAGGGGCGTCACCCCCGACGGCTGCACCGCATACACGGTGATGCGGGTCTTCCAGGTCACTCTCGCCGGACCGGTGGTGCCGTAGATGCGCACCAGCGCCTCCATGATCTCGCGCGGATCGGTGGGCAAACGGACGGGCACTCTCCCCTTGCCTGCGCTGGCCGCGGCCGATGTCTGGGTTGCCGCAAGCGCACCCGCCGAGCCGATCATCATGGCTCCCGCTTCGCGGCGGGACAGTGTTTTTCTCGTCATGGCTCTCCTCCCTCTTCGGTCTATGTCGCCACTTCCGCCGCCTTGCGCGCACGCCATAATGCACCGAGCGCAGGCACCATCATCAACGAGGCGCCAACGAACGGCGCCGCGGGACCTACGGCGGTAAACAACCAACCCGAATACAACGGTGTCAGCGTGCGTCCCACGTTGCCGGCGCCCTGAAATATCCCGAGCACCGTGCCACGCTCGGCAGGCGCCACTGCAGTTGTGACTATCGTTGAGGCCGGCGCGTTGAAGATCGCAAATCCTGCGG
>RGWK01000332.1 GCA_010029775.1 Gammaproteobacteria bacterium | reverse complement strand
GCGCTGCTGGTGGTGGATCTCACCGTGCCCACGGCGCCGCGCCTGCTTGCCGAGCAGCCGCTGGAGGATCCGCGCGCACTGGCGCTGCAGTTCCGGTATCTGTTCGTCACGACGGCACGCGGCTTCGAAGTGCTTGATGTGACTCGCCCTTCGACACCACGCCTGCTCGGCAGTGCATCGGTGACGCTGGCCTCGGCGGCGGGCCTGACGGTCTCGCGGACCTTTGCCTATGTCGCCAACGGTGCTGCAGGGCTCGCCATCATCGACGTCGAGCGACCGGAGCGACCACGTCTGCTGCAGTCCTGGAACGCTGACGGTGCGCTCGTCGACACGCGCGATGTGATGATTGCATCGACCAACGCGTCGCTGTTTGCGTACCTCGCCGATGGACGCGGCGGTCTGAAAGTCGCGCAGTTAACGAGTCCTGCGACTCAACCCAATTTCTATGGGTTTAGTCCGCAACCCAAGCCCGAGTTGATCGCTCGCTACGCCACCCGTGCGGCGGCACTGTCGCTGTCACGCCCGCTCGAACGTGACCGGGCCGTGGATGAAAGCGGCGGACAAGTAGCCGTGTTTGGTCGCCGTGGCTCGCGGCCGTTCAGCTTGGCGGAAATGCAGCGACTGTATCTGGATCAAGACGGCATGCCATGGTTTGTTGACGATGAGGTGAAGCCATGACGCCTGCAAGCGGATCGCACGCGATGCACACGCGAAGCCGGGTGTATGCGCTGGTGTTGCGGTGGTTGTTCGCGATGCTGCCGGTGATCGGGCTGGCGGCAGATTCGGCGAGTTCACCGCCGCGCTTCGAGGGCGTGGCGAGTTGTGCCTCCTCGCTCTGCCACGGCTCGGCAAGGCCCCTGAGCGGGCATGCAGTGCTGCAGAACGAGTATGTGACGTGGTCGCAGTTCGATCCGCATGCCAACGCGTATCGCGTGCTGCTTGAGGCCCGCAGTCGGCGTATTGCCGAGCAGATGGGTATCGGACCTGCGCACAAGGCGCCGCAATGCCTCGCCTGCCATGCCGAAGTGGTGCCGGCGACGCGTCGGGGTGCACGGCACCAGCTGAGTGATGGCATCGGTTGCGAAAGCTGTCACGGTGCTGCGGAGCGATGGTTACCCACGCACCATCAGTCTCCGGCGGTCAGTCACGCCGATAATTTGGCGCGCGGCTTGGTCGCGCTTGAGCAGCCGAACGTGCGAGCTCTGGTGTGTACGGGCTGTCATGTCGGCGATCGCAACCGCTTTGCGAATCACGCGATGATGGCTGCGGGGCACCCGCGACTGGTCTTCGATCTCGAAACCTATTCGGAACTGTGGCGGACGAGCGGGGGGCGCGAGCACTACCGCAAACGCAGTGCACCACCGCCTGCCGTCTGGGTGGCCGGAATCCTCAGTGCGACACGCCGGCAGTTCGAGCTGCTCGATGCGCATGCGGCGCGCAGCGCGCGAGCGGATTTTTCGGTGTACGCCTGTCACACCTGCCATCGCGATTTACGCGTGGCTGCCTTCGGCGCCGCTCCGGCAGCCGATTCGCGGGCAGCCGATCCCTTGGCAGGGGCGCCCGGTGAACTGCGCATGCAGGATGGACAGTTGCGTCTGCTGCTAGTGGTCGCTGATGCGCTGCAACTCGACTCGCGCGAGCTCATCGCGGCAACGCGCCGATTGCAGGTGGCCTTGAACCGCGACCCCGGCCATTTGCCTGTGGCGTTGCGTGAAGCGCGGCAGCAACTGGATGCCCTGGAGGCCGCACTGACGCGCCGAGCCTGGTCGACGCGAGATTCGCGCGAGGTGTTAAATGTGCTGCTGCGCGCGGCGCGCAGCGGCGCCTTTCCAGATCCTGCGGCGGCCGAGCAGGCGGCCATGGGGCTCGTGATGTTGCTCGCCGAGCTCGATCTCGATCGATCGCGCAGTGCCCAGATCGATGCTCTGTTTGCGACGCTGCGCGATGACAACGCCTTCGATGGCCGCCGTTTCGCGCGCGTGCTCGAACAGATTGAAAAATCCGCTGCGTCGAGGTGAGCCCGGCGCTCAGGTCAGGAACAGGGCGCCAAGACCGAGCAGCGTGGCAAAGCCGATGCAGTCGGTGAAGGTGGTCAGAATGACGCCTGCCGACAGTGCGGGGTCGATGTCGAGACGGCGCAGGGCCATGGGCACGATGACCCCGACAGCCGCCGCAGCCAGCAGATTGACGAGCATGGCCGCGGCAATGATCAGCGCGATTTGCCAGGTGTCGAACCACATGACCGTCACCGCGCCTACGACTATGGCCCAAAGCAAGCCATTGAGTCCGCCGACTGCGGTTTCCTTAAAAAGCAACCA
>RGWK01000331.1 GCA_010029775.1 Gammaproteobacteria bacterium | reverse complement strand
GCGGGTAACGCGCCGAAACGGTTAGCACCTTGACCGTGCGGTTCAGTCGATACATCACCCTCCATTCCGCACAGGAGTCACAGATGAGCAAGCTCGCCATGTACAAGAGCCGCAGCCTGGCCGCGATCCAGAGCAACAAGGACAAGGTCCGCACGGTGGTGGATACCGTGGAGATCATCGGCGGCAGCGCCGCCGCGGGTGCGCTGGACTCGAAGTTCCCCGAAGGCGTGATGGGGATCCCGGCCTCCGCGGCTGCGGGCCTCATCACGGTCGGCATCGGACTCGGCATGGGCCAGAAGGATCTCCGTGCGCTCGGTGTCGGCATGCTGGCCGGGTACGCCTACGGCCAGGGCCAGCGGATGGCCGTCTGATGACCTGCGCGTGCAACGGCGCATGCGCGACCTGTTCCTCCTCACCCTCCACCAGGAGTCTCACCATGCAGACCAGCCTCCCCAACGGGGCCGCCCCCGCCTACCGCCGCAACCGTTTTTTCCAGCAGCTCTCCGCGTCCTGCTACGCGAAGGTGCCGCGGGACATCAGCGCCGACGAACTCAACGTCGTGCTGGGTCTGGGCAGCGTGGCCGCGCTCGCGGTCGGTGCCGCGTTCACCTTGACGGTGACCGCGCCCCGCGACTGCATCATCCGCGACCTCCAGATCTTCGCGACCTCCGCGGACTCGCTGATCACCCAGATCAACGTGGCCGGTGACGCGCTCGTCCTGGGCAACGCGGTCCCCGCCGCGGTGTTCACCGTGGGCAACCAGACGCGCCCGTCCTTCGACCTGCCGGTCAAGGGTGGCACGACGCTCCAGATCATCGGCAACAACGGCAGCACCGCCGCCGCGGTCGTCGCCGCAGCGTTCAGCATCGACTAATAGGGTCGCATGGCCACCAGCATCACCCCTGCCGGGACTCCGGTATCGCTCCAGCAGCTCTCCACGGAGGTCGGCGGCACGTCCCAATGGACGCAGCTGCCGGACTGCCGGTGGTGGTGCGTGCTGGGGTCCACGCAGGGAATGGGTGTCGGTGGCTATGAGATCTGGGGCCGCTGGGGCACGCTGGAGTGGCAGATCGACACCGTGGGCAACGGTGGACACTCCACGCCGCTGCCGTCATTTCCCGACGGTTTCGTTCAGATCCGCAACGGTGCCAGCTTCGCAACCTACTTTCTGTCGGCTGCGGGGTGATGCATGGGCTGGGTGGGCGACCTTTGGGGACGCATGACGGAAGGCGCGGCTCGCATTGTCGAGTCGAAGCGCATGTCCGATGCGGAGCGCCAGGAATGGACCGCTGCCGTGTACATGGTCCGCGCCGCCTGGGAATACCAGGCGCGGCAGACCGGCACCGCGCCCGATGAGTCGGGCGGGGTAGCGCGTTTCGGATCGAAGATCAGCGCACCTCGAGCTGCGCCCCGATGGGTGCGCGACACCTGGGGCACCAGCTCCGGTCCCGTGTATCTGGCGTGGGAGGCTCACCAGCTGGGACTGATCTCCCAGCGCCAGCTGGACCGCGACACCTACGATACGGTGTACTGGGTGACCGGTGTGACCGCTGGTGCTGCGCCGAAACTGCGCCGGATCGCACGCGACTTTAGCACCTGGAAAAAGTCGGTCGCCGAGGAGCTGGAGCGTTTCGGCCTCACCGATCCGCGCGACGACAACCGCCTCCGCGGCTGGGCGCTGGGTCTGCTGATCGCTGGTGCGGCTACGGCTGCGCTGGTGGTGGTGGTGGCGAGCGGTGGCCTCGCCGCGCCTGGCGTGGCAGCTGCCGTTACGGCGCTGGGTGGCGCTGGTAGCGTCGTCGGCGGTGTGACCGCTGGCACCGCCGCGATCGGTACGGTCATGTACGCGACCGCCGATGCAAGCGAGCGCACCTACAATGACGAAGCGGCCCGCATCGCGGGTCTGGAGGTTTCGATGGAAGGATCGGCAGTCGGTACGGCTCTGGCCGGTGGTCTGGGTGCCGCGGGAGCGAGCTACGCGAGCGGCCAGCAGAAGGCCTCCGACGTGGCCTCCGCGTTTGCCCGTGGCTACGCGGACACCGCAGCCGCCTACGGTGCGCCGCCCGCGCCCGTCGCGCCGCCCACCCCGCCGGAGTCGGCGCTGGTGACCTGGGCAAAAAGCACCGGCGGCATGATCACGATCGGTGCGCTGGCCGTCGTGCTGGTTGCGCTCGCCGTGCGGAAGTAGCCCGTGGCGCTGGACTCCCGCGCATGGCGGGACGTGACCTTTGCTCACCAGGAGGTGCCGCGTTTCATCCGTGAGGTGGCCGCGGCCCGATCATGGACCGCGGACCAGCTCCAGAAGGCGCTGGCCGATGAGCAGACCGCGTGGGAGGCCGC
>RGWK01000034.1 GCA_010029775.1 Gammaproteobacteria bacterium | reverse complement strand
GTGCCCACCCCAGCACGATCGCCGCCGGCATGCCGCCGTAGCCGCGCGCCGCAGAATTCTTGGCCAGTTCCGCCTCGAGCAGCGGAACCGCCGCACGCGTGATCCTTGGCCGCGATGGTACGCAGGCGCAGCGCACCGATATCCTCGCGCCCCGGCAAGGCCTCGCGCTCGAGCACTTCCGACCAGGCGTAGATCGTATCGCCGGCGAAGGTCGGCGCGGCGTGCTTGCCGCCGTGGATCGCCGCCACCATCAGCGCGTTCGGCAAGCCGGCGAACGATAGCGAACGGGCCAGGCTGATGACATGGCCACCGTAGACGATTCGCTTGCCGAAGCGACCCTCGCGCTCCACATGCTGGTTGAAGTGCACCTTGGCGGTGTTCTGGTAGAGCTTGGTGGCGAGCATGTGCTCGGCCTCCTCGACGGTCATGCCGTCGACATGGTCGATGCGCTCGCCGGGCGCGTAATCATCCCAGAGGGCGCCGCCCCCCGCGCGGATGGCATCGTACGGGCCTTGCAGCCTGATCGGTACCGCGTAGTCCGCGGCGGGCACTCGCGTCGGTAGATCGGGCACCACCGTTGCGGGGGCAGGCCGCGCGCGGTCGCGCTTGTTCACCATCACCCAGCGACGGAAGTCGAGCACGGTGTCGCCGTGCTGGTTGATGCCCGTCGAGCGCACATAGACGACACCCGTCTTGCCGTCGGTGTTCTGCTTGAGACCGATGACCTCGGAGTCCGCCACCAGTGTGTCGCCAGGGAAAACGGGTGCGCCGAAACGTACGCCGGCGTAGCCAAGATTGGCGATGGCGTTGCGCGAGACCTCGGCGACCGTACGCCCAAACACCATGTGGAACACGAGCATCGAGTCGAGCGGCGCCGCAGGCAGACCGAGCGCTTGAGCGAAAGGATTGGAGGATCCGAGCGCGAAGCGCGAGCCGAAGAGCGCGGTGTAGAGGGCCACATCGCCGCTCGTCACGGTGCGCGGCGGCGAGTGTGGCAGGTGCTGGCCGATCGTAAAGTCCTCAAAGAAATTACCCGGACTGGTCTTGTTGCTCATGGTGGCTACCTCCGCGTCACAGGCCGTAGGCGGCTGCGAGCTCGGGGTCCTTGCGAGCGATGAGCCGTGCGAGGTCCACCATCACCTTGGCCTGCTTCCATGTGGCATCGTCCTGCATCTTGCCGTCGATCATTGCGACACCCGCGCCGTCAGGCATCGACTCGAGGATGCGCTTTGCGAAGAGCACCTCGCGCACGTCGGGGCTAAAGACGCGCTTAGCGATCGGGATCTGGTTTGGGGCGAGCGACCACGCGCCGGTGCAGCCCATGATGAACGCGTTGCGGTACTGCGCCTCGCAGCCTGCCTCGTCTTTGAGATCGCCAAACGGTCCGTAGAAGGCGCGGATGCCGCTCGCCGCGCAAGCGTCGATCATGCGCGCCAACGTGTAGTGCCAGAGGTCCTGCTGCACGAAGCTGCGCTCGCTGCCCTCGGCGCCGGGATCTGCTAGTACGCCATAAAACGGATGGCCGCCGCCGACGCGCGTGGTCTTCATGCCTCGCGACGCCGCGAGGTCGGCAGGCCCGAGACTCAGGCCGTGCATGCGTGGGCTTGCGCATACGATGTCCTCAACATTCTTTACGCCCTCAGCTGTCTCTAGCAGTGCGTGGATGAGGATCGGCTTTTTGATGCCGTGCCGTGCCTCAAGCAGCGCGAGGTACTGGTCAACGAAGTGGATGTCCCAAGGACCCTCCACCTTAGGGATCATCACCGCATCGAGGCGATTACCGACACCGGCGACGATCTGCGCGAGATCGTCGAGGATCCACGGGCTATTAAGGCAGTTCACGCGCACCCAAAGCGCGGTGTCGCCAAGGTCGGACTGCTGCACGCCTTGGATGAAACCCGCGCGGGCGGCTTCCTTTGACTCGATGGGGATGGCGTCCTCGAGGTTGCCGCAAAGCACGTCGACCTGGCGCGCGGTGTCGGCGAGGCGCGCGCGGATCTTCTCGATGTGCGGAGGGAAGAAATGCACGACGCGCTCGGGTCGCAGCGGCAGTTCGCGGAAGGGCGCCGGTGCGCCGATCGCGAGGGGTTTGTGGAAGTTCTGCGGCAGTTTCATGGGTCGCTCCGTGGGGGCCGCGTGCGGCCCGGGTGGTGTGTCAGGTCGCGTCTGGACCGGCGACGATGCCCGCGTCGTGCAGCGCGCCGAGCTCGCCGGTGCTGAGACCGAGCACTTCGAGCAGGATCTCGTCGGTGTGCTCGCCGAGGCGTGGCGCGGGCCGCGCAGGCAACCTTGGTACACGACTGAAGTCGAGCGGTGAGCGCGGCACGAGCATGGCACCGATGCCTGGCTGCTCCAGCGTCTCGAACATCGGGTGCGCCGCCGAGAGGTCCGGGTCCTCCTCAAGCGCCTGCCGCACGCTGCGATAGGGACCCCAGGTCACGCGGTGGGCGTCGAAGGCCGTGCGCACCTCCTCCAAACTGCGCGCGGCGATCCATGGCGCGAATAGCCCTGCGAGCTCCTCTCGCGCCGCGAAGCGATTGCCCTCGCGGCCAAGATCGAGCCCGAGCCGCGCAGCGAGCGCATCGATCTCGCGCGCAAGGCCGGTGGCCTTCACCAGGCATCCCCACTGCATGTCGGTAAGCCCGACCACCATCAACCGTCGTCCGTCGCGCGTCGCAAAGTCGCAGCCGAAGGCACCGTAAAGATGGTTGCCGTAGCGCGGCCGGTCGACGCCGTTCACCTGTGCCTCGCCGATCATGCCGAGGTGGCAAAAGGCCAGCGTCTGCGCCCGGCGCGGCGATGAGGCGCGTCAGCAGTTCCTGGCCCTTCGGATGACGCAGGTCGACCGCGATCGAGCGCTTGCCCTTGTTCATGCCAGCCCAGAAGAGCGAGCGGCCTTCGGCGGTAACGGGCCAGCGGTGGTGATCGAGGCCGCCGCCGATCGGATCGAAGCGGATCACATCGGCGCCGAGCTGCGCGAGCGTCATGCCGCCGAGCGGCGCAGCGACGAACGCCGAACCTTCTACTACGCGCAGTCCATGCAACAGTCCGGGCATCGGGCGTCTCCTAGATCGCCTTCCTGGCACGCAGACGGGCGATCTCGTCGTCGCCCATGCCGAGCAGCTCGCGCAGGATCTCCTCGGTGTGCTCGCCAAGCTTGGGTCCGAGCGAGCGGATGCTGCCCGGCGTCGACGACAGCCGCGGTACCGGCGTCGGCAGGATGACTTGCTCCCCGGTGTCGGGCGTGTCGAACGCGGCCATGTTGCGCCGCGCGTGGAATTGTCGGTCGCCAAAGATATCGGCGATGTTGTTGAGCGGTCCGGCTGGGGTGTCGGTGGCGTAGCAGCGCTCGAGAACCTGCTCGCGGGTCAGCGAACCGCACCAGTCGCGCACGATTTCATTGACGTCGTGGCGGTGCGCGAGCCGTTGCTCCTGCAGGCCGTAGGTGTGCGGTGTCGCAAGGTCCGGACGCCCCATCGCCTGCGCGAGGCGCGCGAACAGCATGTCGGTGGCGCAGGAGATCGCCACCCACTTACCGTCCCGCGTCGCGAAATGACCGTGCGGCACGGCGAAGTCGTTGTGCGAGGAACCGGCGCGCTCGCGCACCGTGCCGTACATGCCGAAGGCGGGCGCGAGTTCCTCCGTGCAACGGAAGATCGACTCGTAGAGCGCCGCATCGATGTACTGTCCCTCGCCCGTGCGGTCGCGGTGGCGCAGCGCCATCAGCACGCCGAAACAGCCATAGAGCCCGGTCATGTAGTCGCCGAGGGTGGTTGAGCCGGGCGTGACCGGCGTGCCCTTGGGCATGCCTGCGAGGTAGGCAATGCCACCCATGGCGTGTGCGACGCGCGCGAAACCGGGTCGATCCTTGTAAGGCCCGGTCTGCCCGTAGCCCGTCACCCGCAGCATCACGAGCCGCGGGTTGACCTGGCGCAGAACCTCCCATCCGAGACCCCAGCGCTCGAGCGTGCCGGTACGGAAATTCTCGCAAAGCACATCGGCCTTTGCGACCAAAGATTTGAAAACCTCGGCGCCCTCGGCGGTGCGCAGATCGAGGGTCATCGATCGCTTGTTGCGCGATTCGCTGAGCCAGGTGAGCGTGTCGCCGCGTTTCGAGGGCGTGCCGAAGCGTCGCAGCGCATCGCCGCCTTCGGGGTGCTCGAGCTTCAGCACATCGGCGCCGAACTCGCCGAGCAGCGTCGCGCAGAAGGGCGCCGCAATCACGGTGGCGATGTCGAGGACGCGGATGCCGGCGAGCGGCAGGTGCGGCGCTTGCGGCGAGGCGGCGGTTGGCGGTGTCATGCTTGTCAGCCTCTTTCAGACGACGCGCTTCGCGCGCAGCGCGGCGATGTCCGCAGCGTTGAGCTGCAACAGCCCGGTGAGCACCGCCTCGGTGGCATCGCCGAGCGCAGGACCGAGCGCATCGATGCGCCCGGGCGTCGCTGCAAGACGCGGCACCACGCCCGGCACCACCACTTCGCCGAGCCCGTCGGCGTGGCGGCGCTCGAGATTGCCGCGCGCAGCGAAATGCTCGTCGGCAAAGATATCGGCGATGGAGTTCACCTTGCCGGCCGGCACCTCCTCGGCGAGGCAGCGGTTCAGCACCTCGGTGCGATCGAGCGAGGCGACCCATTCAGTGACCAGCGCGTCGACCGTGTCGCGCGCCGCGAGCCGCTTGCGCTGGTCTCCGTACATCTCTTGTGCAGCGAGCTCCGGGCGGCCCATCGCTGCCGCGAAGCGCTCAAACATTTTGTCGGTGGTGCAGGCGATTGCGACCCAGCGGTCATCGCGAGTGCGAAAGTGGCCGTGCGGACAGGCGACGAAGCTGCCCGACCCTTCGCGCTCGCGCACCACGCCGTGCAGGCCGTAAGCGGCGGCGATTTCTTCGAGGATGCGAAAGATCGCTTCGTAGATGCCGACATCTACCACCTGCCCGAGGCCGGTCTCCTCGGCGTGCCGCAGCGCGATCAGAGTGCCGATGGCGCCGAACAGGCTCGCGACATAGTCGCCGAGCGGCACCGTGCCAGGCAGCACGGGGGTCTCGCCGGGGAAACCACAAAGATAATTGAGACCGCCGAACGCTTGGGCAATGTGCGCGAAGCCCGAGCGGCGTCGATAGGGGCCGGTCTGACCGTAGCCCGTGACGCGCAGCATCACGAGCCGCGGGTTGGCGGTGCGCAGCACGTCCCAGCCGAGACCCCAGCTCTCCATCGCCTCTGGCCGAAAGTTCTCGATCAGGATGTCGGACTTGGCGACCAGCTTGAGTAGCAACTCGACGCCCTCGGGTTGACGCAGATCGCAGGTGACGGAGCGCTTGTTGCGGCTCTCGCTCAACCATTTCAGTGTGGCGTCCGGGCGCGCGGTAAGAGTGCCGTAGCGGCGCATCGGGTCGCCGCCGTCGGGGTGCTCGATTTTGATGACCTCGGCGCCGAACTCGGCCAAGATCGTGCCGGCGTAGGGGCCCGCGAGGAAGTTGCCCACGTCGAGGACGCGCACGCCATCAAGCGGACGCGGAGCGTAAGTATCGGTAGCGCCAGCACTCATCGTAGGGGTCCTTCCCTGATCGCAGAGGCATCCAGCGAACCCGAGAGTACCACCCCATCGGGCTGAAACGGTATCCCCTGGCGGATAGGACATCCGACGCGGCTGCCATCGGGTGATGAAGCGGGTAGTCTGCGGCTCTCTTGCAGAGGTATCGATATATGGACATCTCCCGTCGACACACCCTTGCTGCGCTGTCCGGCGCCACCGCCACCACGCTGGTCGCGACGACCCCCGCCGCCTTGTGATTCCGGGACGTCAGGTGTTCAACCTCTTTGGCTTCCGCGGCATGGCGGCATCGCGACTGGTGCCGCTCGAGACCGAGCCCGGCTACCGGCTGCTGAACCGCGAGTTCGGCGCCTACTACGACCTTGCCACGCGAGAAGTGCTCGATACCTGGCGCAACCCGCTGCTTGAAGAGACCGTCAAGGTCGTGCACCTGACGAACGATCCTGTGAACCATACCATCCGCGAGTGGGTATCGCCGCCGCCGGTGGACCGTGCGGCCGCCGCCATGAAGCTCGAAAAAAAGCCACTGCAGTACAACTGGCGCGTGCAGGACGACCGCTTGCTGATGAGCCGCGTCGTGCATCTGTTCTACCCGAACGCGCTCGACCCGAAGGTCTGGGTGCGCGAGTCCTCTGGTCCGATGGTGCAGGCCAGCGAATACACCTCATGGAACTGCTCGCTTGATGACATGCAGAACGAGGCCTTGCAGACTGTCGATGCGGTCGGCAACTGGACCCGCGTGACACCGTGGCTGCCGTGGATGCTGATGGGAACCGCGCCTGGCCACTGTCTCTACGAGTGCTTCATCTCCAAGGTCACCCGCTTCGATCAGGTGCCCGCGGATATTCGCAGCGTCGCTGAGTCGCGCTTCCCGCTCTATCTAAAGTCCCCTGAAAAGTTCGTCGAAGGCTCGGGCTCGAGCCTCGAGAACTACGCGAAGTCGAACAAGCCTGTACCGCCGCGTTAGTCGGAGTACGATATTCAGGTGGGGTGGGTCAGCCCACGCAACGACAGCACCACGGGGGAGAAGGCGATGCGTACCGGACTCTATGCGGGACTCTGCGGCCTGCTTTTCATATGGCTTTCATGGAAGGTGATCGTCGAGCGGAGGCGCTCCAAGGTCGGACTCGGCGACGGTGGCGACCCCGATCTGCAGCGTGCGATCCGGGTCCATGCAAACTTCATCGAGTACACCCCTTTTGCTTTGGTTCTACTGGCGCTGGTCGATGTATCGAGTGGACCTGATTGGCTCGTGCACGGAGCCGGCGTTGTGCTTGTCGTATCGCGCGTGTTGCATGCGCAAGGTCTTGGCGCGACCGCTGGATACTCTCGCGGACGATACTTTGGCACGCTGGGCAGCTGGATCATCATCGCGGGGCTGAGCCTTGCGCTGGTAGCGAACGCGATCCACGCGGCGCTCAATTGATTCGAGCCGTGCAGCCGACTGCGAGTGACTTCATCGACCTTGATCGGTATCCGATCGATCAGCCGGGTCGGGCCCGTGACGCCCTCATTGCCGAGGCACGCGAGGCGATAGATTCTGTCGGCTGCGCGGTGTTGAAGGGCTTTGTGCGTGCGGGGCGGCTGCCTGCTCTTGTCGCCGAGTGCGACCGTACCGCAGAGTTCGGACACCGAAACTTCAACCGCACCAATCCGTACTTCACCACCGATCGTGAAGATTTTCCCGCCTCGCATCCGCTGCGGCGCTTCTACGATCGCTCGAACGCGTTTGTTCCTGCCGATCACTTTGGCGACGACAGCATCCTGCGTGCCATCTACGAGTGGCCAGCGTTCGCGCCGTTTATCCAGCAGGCGCTTGGCGAAGAGCGTTTCCATCGTTATGCCGATCCGCTGGCCGATGTGATCGTGAACTTGGCCGAGGCGGGCGGTGGCTTCCCGTGGCACTTTGACACGAACAACTACACCGTTACCCTCGCGATCCAGAATGCCGAACACGGCGGAGACTTCGAGTACAGTCCGTACCTACGGACGCCCACCGACGAAAATTACGCCGGCGTCGAGCGCGTGCTGGATGGCGACTCATCGCTCATCCGTACGCTGCGGCTTGAGCCTGGCGACTTGCAGATCTTCAAGGGTCGCTACTCGCTGCATCGCGTGACGCCACTCGCCGGACGCCGCCTGCGCTATGTGGCGATCTTCAGTTACGTCGAGGAACCCGGCATGGTGGGCAGTCCTGAGCGAGCGCGCCAACTCTACGGCCGGGTGTTACCGATCCACCTCGAACGCGCCGGACTACGCGCTGACGCCCTCGTCGACTGAGGGCAGCAGCATGCAGCGCCCCTCCACGATGAAAGCGGTGGTCACCACCGGTAACGGTGGCTATGAACGTCTGCTGTGGTGCGAGGTGCCCGTTCCCCAAGTGGGTCCCGGTGAGGTACTGCTTCGCGTGCTCGCAGCCGGTGTAAATAACACCGAGATCAACACCCGACTCGGCTGGTACTCGGCGTCAGTCACTGTCGCAACGAACGCCGCGGCCGCGATTGAAGAGGCGCAGCCCACCCACAAGGCCGATGGCGGCTGGAATGACGCCACGCCGTTCCCGTTCATCCAAGGTACAGACTGCTGCGGGCGGGTGGTGGAGGTCGCCCCGGACGTTGATCAAACATGGGTCGGACGGAGAGTGCTTGCCGGCCACCGAGATTTTCGAGGTGTACTGCAACTGGAGCGATGTGGAGCTCGCCAGCATTCCCTGTGCGTATGCCACGGCCGAGAACATGCTGCACCGCACCAAGGCCGCGGCCGGCGAGCATGTGCTGGTGACAGGTGCCTCGGGCGGCGTCGGGTCTGCAGCTGTGCAGCTCGCCAAGCGGCGCGGCGCGCGAGTCACTGCGATCACGGCGGCGGCCAAGGTCGAACAGGTTCGAGCCATTGGTGCGGATCGGGTCATTGATCGTCACGACGATGTCGTTGCCGCGCTCGGCGAGGAGTCGATCGATCTCGTCGTCGACAACGTTGCAGGTCCGCAGGTCGAGTCGTTGTTGAAGGTGCTGCGACGCGGTGGCCGCTACACCTCTTCGGGTGCGATCGGCGGGCCGATCGTGTCGCTCGACCTGCGCAGCGTCTACCTGAAGGACCTCACGCTGGTCGGCTGCACGGCCTGGGATGAGCCTGTGTTCCCCAACTTGGTCGGGTATATTGAGCGCGGCGAGATCAGGCCGCTGGTCGCCGCGACGTTTCCTCTTGAACGCATCGCCGATGCGCAGCGCGAGTTTCTCGAGAAGCGCCACGTTGGCAAATTCGTCCTGATTCCGCCCCACCAGAACTGACTGTCAGATCTAATGACTCGCGTTGCTGACACTCGTTTCGTCATCGAGACCCGCGCATGGGTTGAGCGAGTGGTCATCGGTCTCAAACTCTGCCCCTTCGCGCCGGCACCGGCGTCTAGGGGCTTAATTCGCTATGAGACGAGCACGGCGACGACGCCCGAGACGCTGCTTGAGGATCTCGCAGCAGAGTTGCAGCGACTCGTTGCCGTGCCGGCGGAGGAGCTCGAGACGACCTTGCTGATTCACCCTTACGTGCTGCAAGACTTTCACGACTACAACGACTTTCTGGTTGTCGCGGATGAAGCGCTCGTCATGTTGGGGCTCGAAGGAGAGATCCAGATCGCAAGTTTCCATCCCGATTACCAGTTTGCCGGAACGTCGGCAGATGACATTGGTAACGCCACCAATCGCTCGCCCTATCCGACTCTGCACTTGTTGCGCGAGGCGAGCATTGAGCGCGCGGTGGATTCCTATGGTGACACCGCTGCAATCCCGGCAGCAAACATCGAGACGTTGCAGAGATTGGGTCATGAAGGGCTGGATGCCTTGCTGCGCAGCGTGACTCATGACGCGTAGTGCATCGAACGTCTTAAGTCCAAAGAAACTGCTCCATACGAAGTGGACCGCGGTTAGCCCGCAGAACAAGGAAAAGCATTTCCTCGTGACCCGGGTCATCGAGCCGGTGCCGCCGGGGTCGCCGGTCGTATCGGTCGAGATTGAGGCAGTACATTCGAAACGAGTCCAGCTCATTGGCTGGCGGGAGCTCACCGATGCGACGCGGTGGCGACGAGGCTGGGTTTGAAGGCGTATGCTTCGCGGCATGAACTTACGCGCGTTTATTTTTGTCTGTCTCTTCTCTTTCGTCCTTGGTAGCGCTGCATCCGCCACTGATCGAGCAGAGCGAGCTCGCTGGGAGCAGCACAGCACATCGGCGACCATCACCCGCGACGATTTCGGCATCCCCCATATCAAGGGCAAGACCGACGCGGATGCCGTGTTCGGCATGATCTACGCCCAAGCCGAGGACGATTTAGTCGGCGATCTGGGCGGACCTTCGCATGAAGTTGTTCATCGACCCGGTAGCGCTGAAGTCCGATTACGCGCGAGCACCCGTCTGGCTGAAAAAGCTCTGCCAAGCGTGGGCGGATGCACTCAACTACTATCTCGCAACCCATCCTCGCGTAAAGCCGCGGGTCATCGCACGCTTCGAGCCGTGGATGGCGCTGAGCTTTTCCGAAGGCAGTATCGGCGGCGACATCGAAAGCATCGATCTTGCGGCGCTCGAAGCCTTCTACACCGGCGAGGCACCGAAGTTGACCGCCGTGCAGAGGGGGACCGAACTGCAGGAACCCGTGGGCTCCAATGGCTTTGCGCTGGCGCCGTCCCGCTCCACGAATGGCGATGCGCTGCTGCTGATCAATCCGCATACGAGCTTTTACTTTCGTTCCGAGGCCAAGGTGCAAAGCACGCAGGGTCTCGAGACCTATGGCGCGAGCACCTGGGGACAGTTCTTCGTCTATCAGGGTTTCAATCGTCACATCGGCTGGATGCATACGAGTTCCGGTGTCGACAACATCGACGAATTCGCCCTCGTCGTCGAAAAGCGAGGCGGCCGCTGGCACTACCTTTTCGGCGGCATCTGGAAGCCGCTCGTTGAGAGGGCGGTGACTGTCCCCTACAAGAGCACGGACGGGGCGATCAAGACGCATGTCTTCACCACGTGGCGCTCACATCACGGCCCAGTGGTACGAGCCGAAAACGGCAAGTGGATCGCGGTGGCGTTGATGCATCGTCCGGTGGCTGCGCTGGAGCAAAGTTTTCTGCGGACCAAAGCCACGGACCTCGCATCGTTCCTCGAGGTCGCGAGGCGGCGCGCCAACTCCTCCAATGCCACGATTTTCGCGAGCAGCAAAGGCGAGATTGCCTACCTTCATCCGCAGTTCGTCCCGATCCGCGACGATCGCTTTGATTGGCGCAAGCCCGTGGACGGCAGTGATCCAGCCACGGACTGGAAAGGCGAGCATGAGCTCGATCAACTTCCGAGTGTCCTCAACCCCGCAAGCGGCTTTGTCTTCAACGTCAACAATTGGCCCTGGACCGCTGCAGGGCCCGACAGTCCGCGACAGGCCGACTTCCCGAAGTACATGGACGCAGCCGGCGAGAATCCGCGCGGACCTAACGCGCTGCGTTTGCTCGCGGGTGATCGCAAGTTCGATCTTGCGGCACTGCTTGAGGCAGCTTATGACAGTTATCTTCAGGGCTTCGCCGATACCGTTCCTCGTCTCGTCAGGGCATGGGACGCTCTGCCCGCGGGCGATGCGCAGAAAGCGGCTTTGTCCGCGCCGATCAAGACGCTGCGGGCGTGGGATCACCGCACGGGAGAGGCATCCGTGGCGACGTCGCTCGCGATGTTCTGGGGAGATGAAATGGTGCGGCGGTTCGGGCCGGCCGCACGTCTGAGCGATGAAGCTCTGGTGCCGTATCTCGCGAGCGATGCGGTGTCCGATGCGGCGCGGCTCGACGGACTACAAGCTGCGGTTGGCCGCCTTGCCAATGAGTTTGGTGGCTGGGATGTGCCATGGGGACATATCAATCGCTTCCAACGGCTCACCGGGAACATCAAGCAGGTCTACGACGACACGTTGCCTTCAACGCCTATCGGGTTCGCCAGTGGCAATTGGGGCAGCCTCGCCAGTTTCGGTTCCCGTCCGCGGGCGGGAACGAAGCGCTGGTACGGTGATTACGGCAACAGCTTCGTGGCCGTCGTGCGCTTCGGCAACGAGGGACCAGAGGCCCGTGCGGTCCACGCCGGCGGGTTGTCGAGCGACCCGAACTCGAGTCATTTTCGCGATCAGGCGGAGCGATATCGAAGCCGTGATCTGCGCACTGTGTATTTCACGGAGTCACAGTTGGAAGGGCATGCAACGAGAACCTATCGGCCTGGCGAGTGATCGTTGTGTATTTCGAAATCGTCGAAGTGAATATTCGATTTATTTCGATTGAACCGAAGGTTTTCCTTTTGCATCATTGTCGTCTCGCATGGGAGCGTCATGCGCTCAAGGTGCGCTCGCTCGCCAGCGGCCTCGTGCAGCCCTGGAGCGTTGCACTGCTGCCCGACGGCCTGATTCTGATAACGGAAAAAGAAGGACGGTTACGCGTCGTGCGTGACGGCAAGTTGTTGCCGAACCCGGTCTCGGGTCTGCCTGCCATCACCCAGCGGGGGCAGGGAGGACTGCTGGATGTCGTCGCCCATCCTAATTACCGGCGTAGCGGTTTGATCTATTGGAGTTACGCGGCTGCTTCTGGGAACGAGGTGGGCACCGACGTTGCGCGTGGGCGGCTGAGTTGCCAGACCGAGCGTTGCAGCGTCTCGGACGTGCAAGTGATTTTCAGTCAGAAGCCCAAGTCCACCGCGGGTCAGCACTTCGGTTCGCGGCTCATCTGGAGCCGAGAGGGACAGCTGTTTGTCACTCTCGGTGATCGGGGGCGTCAGGACGAGGCCCAGAATCTGGGTAACCACCTCGGCACTGTGCTGCGAATCACCGAGACGGGCGCCATCCCGAACGACAATCCCTTCGTCAATCGTGACGGTGTGATGCCGGAGATTTTCACCTACGGCAATCGCAACGTGCAGGGCGCGGCGATCCACCCGCGCACGGGGGAACTGTGGGCGCACGAGCACGGCCCTCAGGGCGGAGACGAGCTCAACATATTGCGCGCGGGACGCAACTACGGATGGCCGGTGATCACCCATGGCCGTACTTACGGACTTGGGCGCACCATCGGTGAAGGCACCGAGCGCAGCGATATCCCTAAGGCCTTGAAGGTCTGGCTGCCGCAGTCCATCGCCCCGTCGGGGCTCACGTTCTACACCGGCGCCGTGTTTCCCGAGTGGCGCAGCAGCCTCTTTCTTGGGTCGCTGCGTGAACAGATGCTGATTCGACTGACCTTGAACGGCGACTCGGTCATAGGTGAAGAGCGAATCAGCGGGTTCGGTCGCGTTCGTGACGTCCGCGAGGGGTCGGATGGCGCTCTGTACGTGCTATCGGAATCTTTGGGGCAGCTGCTCCGACTGACGCCGGCCGACTGAGTGTCCGTGGCCACGGCGACGAAGGATCGATCTTGCGCCACTCGCCCGGTGCGAGGTTATCAATGCGAACCTCGCCGATCGCGGCCCGAATGAGTCGCAGCGTGGGAAAACCCACGCGCGCGGTCATGCGGCGCACTTGTCGGTTCTTGCCCTCGCGCAAGCGCAGTTCGAGCCAGCTCGTCGGCACACGCAGACGATGTCGAATGGGTGGATTGCGCGACCAGAGCGCCGCGGGTTCCTCGATCCGGCGCGCTCCGGCAGGCTGCGTCGTGAAATCGCCGAGGTCGACACCTTGCCGCAGTCGGACGAGCGCCTCGTCCGTCGGGATCCCCTCGACCTGCGCCCAATAAATTTTCTCTAGCTTGTGCCTCGGGTGAGCGATCCGTGCCTGCAAGGCGGCACGCCGAAGGGTTTGTTGAAGGCGATCAGCACTGACCCATCGCTCACATGATCCGCGGCACCTCGATATGCGGATCGAGGCATTTCTTGAACGCGTCATCGGCACTTGCGGCAGTGCGATCCCAGTTCCGGCCAACGGCGCGCACGCCGGTCACGCCGTTGGTCGCATCGGTGCAAAGCCATACGGCAGGCGGCACGATCACATCACCGGGTAGCAGCCGCCCTCCGTTCTGCGACCGCTCACCCACGGCGCCGGGAGCCACGTCTTGACTGATGAACGAGGTGTCGGCCGCACCGCCTGGCAGGATGATATTCGCATCCACACCCGTGCCCTTGAGCTCCTGCGCCCAGACCCGCGTCATGGCTTCGAGAGCCGCCTTGCCGGGACCGTAAATCGGATTACCCGCGCGCACCATATTCGAGGCACTGGTCGAGACCGAGATGATCTTGCCAAAGCCGCGCTT
>RGWK01000330.1 GCA_010029775.1 Gammaproteobacteria bacterium | reverse complement strand
CAGCGCATCGACAATGGCCGAGTCTGCCCCGGTGCGATACAGCGTCTGCTTGATCGCCAGTACCTTGGGATCGGTAGCGGCTTGGCGCAGGAAGTTCACCACGGGGGCGAAGGACTGAAAGGGGTGATGCAGCAGCAGATCGCTCTGGCGGATGGCTGCGAACATGTCGGGTCCATCGCCGAGCCGCCGCGGCAGGCTGGGTTGGAACGGCCGATATTTGAGCTCCGGGCGCTGGGCGAGATCGTAGATTGCCGACAGGCGATGCAGATTGACCGGCGAGGGAACGGCATAGATGTCATTCAGGCCGATGCCGAATTGTTTGGCGAGGAACTTGACGAGCTCGTCAGGGCAATCGGTGGTCGTCTCTAGGCGCACGGCCGCGCCATAGCGCCGGTGCGCCAACTCGCCCTCCAGAGCGCGGCGCAGATCGTCCGCCTCTTCCTCATCGACGAACAGGTCGCTGTTGCGAGTCAGGCGAAACTGGTGGCAATCATCGATGGTCATACCCTCGAAGAGTCGCGGCACGAACTCCTCGATAACGGTCGATAGCAACACGAACTGCTGGCCACCTTGAGAGCGCGCTGGGAGCGGTACCACGCGAGGCAGTGAACGCGGGGCCTGCACGATGGCGAGTGTGGCTTCGCGCCCGAAGGCGTCTTCGCCTTGCAGTCGCACGATGAAATTAAGGCTCTTGTTCTGGATCCGCGGGAAGGGTCGCGATGGGTCGAGCGCCAAAGGCGAGAGCACCGGCTCGATTTCCCTCTCGAAATAGTCGGCCAGCCAGCTCCGCACGGTCTCGTCCCAGGAACCGCGCGGCACCAGTTCGACTCCCGCCGCGGCGAGTTCGGGCAGCAACATGCTTCCAAGACACTCGTATTGGTCGGCCACGAGCCGCGACGCTCGCTCGTGAATGGCCGCCAGTTGCTGCGCCGGCCGCAATCCGTCCGGGCTCGTCGACTGCGGCGAACTCTCCTGCATCTGTTTGATGCCGGCGACTCGGATCTCGAAGAATTCATCGAGGTTGCTCGAGGAGATGCAGAGAAACCGCAGCCGTTCGAGCAGCGGCACCGAGGGGTCGCGCGCCTGCGCGAGCACGCGCTGATTGAATTCCAGCTGCGACAGCTCGCGATTGATTAGGGTCGATGGTGCGGCCATGCTCATGACGACCCTAGTAAATCATGGACGCCCGTAACCGTGTGTTACAGGTCGGGTGCACGACCGTCAGCGCCCGGCCGAGCCTGTGCTGCTGTCCCTAGCGCCCTGTGCCTGACGCGCCAAATACGGCGCGGAGGAGCCCTGGTCGAGCGTGGCAATCAGCGGTGCAGCGTGTTCGCGGAACGCGGCCATGCGTGAAGCCGGGATCGGCTGGTCGTTCGGCAAAGGCACTTTTTGCGGATCTTTGTGCACGCCTCGAGAGAGGTATTCGTAGTGCAGGTGAGGGCCGGTTGCGAGTCCGGTCATGCCGACGTGACCGATTACCTCGCCCTGCGCCACACGCTGTCCGACGCGCAAGCCTCTGGCGAAGCGCGACAGGTGGCCATAGACGGTACGGATTTCGTTGGCGTGCTCGAGTTCGATCACCTTGCCGTAGCCACCCTTGTTGCCGATGAACCGCACGCGACCTGCGCCTGCGGCCTTCACCGGTGTACCAATGGGTGCGGCGTAGTCCGTGCCGCGATGCGCGCGGATGCGATTGAGCACCGGATGGCGACGATAAGGGTTGAATCGTGAACTCACTCGTGTGAACTCGAGTGGGGCACGCAGGAAGGCCTTGCGCAGACTCTTGCCATCCGGCGTGTAGTACGACGCGTTTTGACCATCCGGCGTAAAGCGTACGGCGCGATACACCTGTCCCTGATTGATGAACTCCACGGCCAGCACATCGCCATCGCCGATTGGCTCGCCGTCCTGGCTGATCTGTTCATAGGTGACGCGAAAGCGATCACCGGGCTGGATGTCGAGCACGAAATCGATGTCCCAGCGGAAGATGTCGGCGATGCGCAGCGCCAGGCTGTCGCTCATGCCCGCATCGCTTGCTGCCTGAAACAGCGAGTAGCGGATCGTCGCCTCACTGGTCACGACCTCGCGCTCGAGAGGATTGATGATGAGCTCGCTGGCAAAACCGTTCGGGTCGCGGCTGACCTTCAGCGTTTCGCTTGGGCTCAGTTGCCGCTCGAGGCCGACGAGCTTGGAGTCCTGCACGCGGAACTTGAGCAGCTCGCCGGGGTAGAGCTTGTCGAGGCTTGCGCGCAGATCCGGCAGGCTGCGCAGCGTCGCCAAATCCGTTACCGAGAGGCTGAGCTTGCGAAAAATACGCTCGAGGGTGTCGTTGGCGCCGACG
>RGWK01000329.1 GCA_010029775.1 Gammaproteobacteria bacterium | reverse complement strand
CCGTCGCTCGATTTCGTAACATCGAGCGAGTTGTCCGTCGCAAGTTGCTGCAGATCCACGCGGCTACCGAGCTGGCAAGCTTGCGTATCCCCCCGGGGAACCGGCTCGAGTCGCTGAAGGGTAATCGCAAAGGTCAGCACAGCATCCGTGTGAACGATCAATGGCGGATTTGTTTTAAATGGAAGTCGGACGGTGCTCACGACGTTGAGATCGTCGACTACCACTAGGAGGGATCGACATGGCAAAGCTACTAGACGAGATTCATCCTGGGGAAATCCTGCTGGAAGACTTCATGAAGCCGATGGGGCTCACCGCTCGTCAGCTTGCGGCCGATATTGATGTTCCGCCAAGTCGCATTAGCGAGTTGGTCAACGGTCAGCGTCCCATCACCGCAGACACCGCGCTTCGGCTGGGAATTTTCTTTGGGATGGAAGCGCGGTTCTGGCTGAACTTGCAGGCTGAGTACGACATTCGCGTGGCGACTCGGGAACTGACTGCGAAGCTGACGCCGAGAATCAGGGTCCATAGTGCATCCGCAGCCTAATCTACGGCATAGCCTGCAAGCCGCCCGCGACGATTGAGTGGGAGTTAAAGATTCGGCGAGCTAAGCCACTTCCCATGAATCAGGCTGCTTCTTTCTCGCGATTCACGATGGGACTGATCTTGCCGCGGAGCCTCTTCTTGGTCTGCCACAGGTCGTAGTTGACCTGCACGCGGAACTAGAACTACGGAGTAGTGCAAAGCGCCTTGGAAAGGCGCAGTGCCATCTCCGGCTGCGCCGCGCCGAAAGTCGCTCGCATCATCGCGAGGAAGGCTGCTTAGTCGCCCCGCCCCGCAAGTCACGCCAATAGAAGCCCTTGAGCAACAGCTCCACGGTCATCAAGTGGTTGCCCGCGATGAACCACAGGGGTGGATGGTCTTTCCGGGTGACGCGGATGTCACCCACGGCCGCGTTCCGCTCGAACAGCCGATGGCCGATGAGTCCGGGCAGCGCATGGACGACGGGGAACGCCAACGCGAACCACGGACTCCCGACCAGCAGGACCGCGCAGACGAAGACGACCCCGAGGATCGTACCGAATACATGAAGCGCGACGTTGGCGGGGTGTCGATGTTCGGACAGGAAAATCGTTTCGTAGAACTCCATGAAGCGGGACCGCTGCGTTGACACTCTGGGCCTCACAGGTGGTTGCCTAAGTTAGATCAATATGCGAGTCTTTACTCATATTTTCAACTCGCATTTTCACCGCGCTCTTCCAGCTTGCCAAAACAACCGCTACTCCCGAGAAAGAAGCCGCGGCAGGCCCGCGCCGCAGTCACGGTCGAAACGATCCTTGAAGCGGCTGCTCGCGTTTTGAGCAAAAGGTCGCTCGATGGCTTCAACACGAACCGTATTGCGGAAGTCGCCGGCGTCAGTGTTGGATCGATCTACCAGTACTTTCCGAACAAGGCCGCGTTGGTCGCCGCGCTGATCGGACGCGCGCAGGACTCGCTCGCGGACGCTGTCGAACGGTCTCTACAACGCAGCCAGGGGCAGCGTCTCGAAAGAGTCCTCTTGGCATTGATCGACGTCGCGATCGAACACCAGTTCGGTGATGCCGTGCTTGCGGCGGCGCTTGACCATGAAGAGCAGCGTCTGCCGCTGGGTCAAATGCTATCCGCGACGCAGCATCGCATCGCAAAGGCCGTTCAAGAGGCGCTCCAGGCGCACCCCGAACTGGCAAAGACGACGGTCACCGCAACGACGACGATCGACTGCTTTACCATCGCGAAAGCGCTCATCGAATCCGAAGCCACTCGACCGAAGCCCGATCTGGCCGCCCTGCGCAAGAGGGTTCTCCTGGCACTTCAAGGCTACCTTCTCCAGCCCGCCACGAAGACGATTCCCCGCAAGCGGACGCGCACCGACACACAATCCGTACAGGAGTCCCCATGAACAATCCGCTGACCCCGTTACTCGACACCCTCAGCCGCCCGATGGACATCGCAGGTCGGGTTCTCTTGGGGCTGTACTTCCTGATCCCCGGTCTGTCCAAGGTGACCGGGTTCTCCGGCACGCTCGCCTACATGGAACAACACGGCGTGCCGCTCGCTCTTCCAGTGTTGCTGCTGACCATCCCGCTGCAAGTGGGCGCCGGCCTCGCGCTCATCTTCAATCGGCAAGTGCGCACCGCTGCGTTCGTCCTCGCCGGGATGACGCTGCTGATCAACCTCTTCATGCACGACTTCTGGAATGACTATCCCGGCGGCAATGCGCAGCACGAGTTGCAGAACTTCATCAAAAACCTCGGCATCTTCGCCGGGCTCTTGCTGCTGGCAGCGCGGCGTCCGGGCGCGCGGACCGAGGCTGCCCAAGCCTGACCAGGCCTG
>RGWK01000328.1 GCA_010029775.1 Gammaproteobacteria bacterium | reverse complement strand
TCGACCTTGTCGATGCCGAGCTCGCGACCTGTCGCCGCGGCACTGAAACGGGATTCGAGGATCTCAAGCGCGCGGGTGCAGATGGCCGTGAGCAGATCGGATTTGTCGGCAAAGTAGACGTAGAGCAGGGCACGCGAGAGGCGCGCCTTCTTCGCCACCTGGTCCATGGTCATGGCTTCGATGCCGACGATGGAGGCGACGGCCTCAGCGGCATCGAGGATTTCGACGCGGCGGCGTTCCTTTTCTTCGAGGCGGCGTTCGGTGAGGTAGCTCATGGGGAGCGAACCTTACGCCGTGTATTGACGTTGTGTCAATAATTCAACAGAAGTTTCATATTTGGACGGTCGTCAACCCAAAAACGCGTAACTGACCACCCAATACACTGCCATTCCACCTATTAATGACCCGATCATGCTACGAAAAAACGCGAAAATCAGACAACTCACCAATCCGGCGATCAGCCTGGGGTTTTCGGGTGTCAGTACCAGGTGCTGGTCGACGAACAGCAAGTCCGGCACCAGAATTGCCGCCAGTGCACAGGCTGGCGCATAGCGCAGGGCGGATTGGACCACAGGTCGAAACTTGAGCCCCGTGCCCCACAGCAGCAGACCCGCCCGGGTCAGCAACGCCGACAGCGTGATCAAGACGATCGCGATCCACAGGTAGGCATCGCTGGCGCCCGAGCCGATCACCTTGCCGCCTCCCGTTCCAGCAGGCGCTCGAGCGCCAAGGCGGTCAACATGCCAGCAAGAATGCCGGCGACGAGCCCGAGCCGCAGCGGCCAGTCATGGCCCACGACGGCGATCACCGAGGCCACGCATACGCCTGCGAGTGCGGGTCGATCGCGGCAGAACGGGATCAGCAACGGAATCAGCACCAGTGTGCCGGCCAGTGCAAGGCCCCACTCGACCGGAATCGCAGTGGCTGCGAGGATGCCCACCACCGACGACACCTGCCACAGCACCCAGTTACAGCTCGCGCCCCCGGCGAAGTACGCCACGCGGTGCGGATAGTCGGGCTCGCGATCGAGCAAGGCGGAGAAGCGCGCGAAGCCGATATCGCCGATGAGGTAGCCGAGACCCGTGCGCGCCGCAGGCGGCAAGTGTCGCAAGTGCGGCAACATTGCCGCGCTGTAGACGACGAAGCGCAGATTGACCGCAATCGCCGTCAGCGCAACGACCCACAGCGGCGCCACCGTCACAAGCAGCGGCAGCGCAGCCAGTTGCGCGCTGCCCGCGTAGGCGAGGAAGGTCATGATCAGCGCGTACTCGATCGACAGACCGGACTTGACCATCGCCACGCCGGTGACGAGGCCCCATGCAAATATTCCGGGCGCTGCGGGCAGCAGTTCCCGCACGCCGCGCCAATACGCCTCGCGTTGCATCGACTCAGGCAAGGTCGATGGCGTGTGCTTTGAGATCGACGAGCGCGATGATCTCGAGCGCGCGTTGATGCGTGGCCCGCAAGTTGACGCGCGGGGCGCAGCCGGCGAGGAACGCCTCCTGCCAGCGTGCCGCGCACAGACACCAGCGGTTGCCGGGCTGCAGCCCAGGAAAGCCGAACTCGGGTCGCGGTGTGGACAGATCGTTGCCGCGGCTGCGCGAGAACTCGAGAAACTCAGCCGTCATCACCGCGCAGACCGTGTGTGAACCGTGATCGGTCGGGTCGGTTTCGCAGCAGCCACTGCGATACCAGCCCGTCTTCGGCGCATCGCTGCAGGTCGCGAGCGGTTCGCCGAACACATTGAGCTGCCGTCGTGGGTTGCCGCCGCTGCCGTCCATGGTGGCGACAAGGTTACCCGATCAGTAGCGATATTCGAAACCGGCGTGCAGCAGACGCGGCGGGCCAACCACGATGCCGCGACTCAGATCACCGATGTACAGCCGATCGAGAATATTTTTTGCGCTGGCATACACGGTCAGCGCCTCGTCATGCTGGTACTGCACCGTAACGTTGGCGATGGCGTGGCCGCCGAGACGTCCGCGCTGTCCATCGGCGGTCAGCGCGACGGTGTTCAGATCGTCGCCGTACATGGCCCCGGTCCACGTTCCTTCGAGCTGCGCTGCAAGCGGACCCCGCCGCACACCGAGCGTCACCGTTGCAGAGTGGTGTGCGGCGTAAGGCAGACGATTGCCGCCGACGTCCACATCGGTGTGCCCCTGAATCGCCGAGTAGCGTGTGCCGACATATCGGGCGATCGGCAGCCACGTCCACGCCACGCGTGCGTGGGGCGCGAGAGTACGGCGATCGTCGCGCCACTCGGCTGCCAACTCGACGCCGCGGTGCAGCGTGCGCCCCGCGTTGGTGAGCGTGGCGCCGCTACCTCCGGCAAGGCTTGCGGGCACGATCTGGTTCGTGAAATCCATCTCGA